>CALLPS010000283.1 GCA_938015355.1 uncultured Pleurocapsa sp. | reverse complement strand
GTCTCAAAATAGCTAGCCACTTCTGAACCCAGACAATGGACATTTTGAGCTGAATCTGAAGTAATAGAGTAGATGAAATCAATTACCAATGTTTTAATCAAATCAAGGAAGCAACTTATCTTCTCTACTGGAAATTTTAGCTTGAGATAGTTGGTTTTTAATCCTTGAAAACGTTCATTATTTAGTATCGAACTATCAGAAACTAAGATCGCCTGACAAATATTCAACAAAATTATTTCGCTATCTCTTAAAAAATCAATTTTGGTCGTTTTTTGGAGTTTATTATTTTGAATTTTTAGTTGCTTTGATTGAGAATGATCACAGAATATATATTGATCAGTATCGGTAAATGCATTAACTACAATCATATTCAGTTGACTGAGAATAAAGTTAACCACTTCTAACCTGTTTTTATCTTCAGTAATCAATAAATCTACTATCATTGACTGATGTGTAACAAGTTGCGTATTTCTTTGGTCTTGATTTTGATGATAAGTATCTTGATGATCATTTAGATACTCATCCTGTTTGAGAAAGTTATTTTTGACAGTATTTATCTTAAGTAAATCAAAATTTGGCATTTCTTGATTACATCTAGGGCAAAACCAAAATATTTTACTCTGATAAAAATGACGAAGTAAAATATCAGAACAAATAGGACAAAGATTTGACATTTACTTGAGGTCTATAAAAGACCGAAACAAGGTTGTTTAATCTCGTTATAATTTTGAAAAATTCCCTAAACTCAAATTATTTCTCTATTGAAAAGAATCTTACTCTAGAAATTATCATCATTATTATTTTAAATTCTTCAATTCAATATTTTTAGCCTACAATAGGCAAATCAGGTTAGGAACTTGATACTAATTATTAGCTACGGAGACTAAGCTGGTTAAAAGATTTGAGTAGATAGATTAAATTAATAAGAAGATCTTTGGCTAAGAAGTAGAAAAATAGAAAGAGATCAATAATCACGATCAAAATCTATCTGATTTGTGGTTTGGATATTTAATTTCGTCTATCTACTTAATCGAGCGCTCTTTTTGATCGCTCAATATTAAACTTAGATAAAAATCTAAATTGTTTCACCAGTAAAATTACGGAATACTCATTGTGCTTTAGAGGTTTTGTATCGCATCTAACAATTTCATGAGATACAGTTATAAAACAAACGAAAAACTATAACCTAAAAACCCTCGCTGCGATCGCTTTCATCTCTCCCAAACTATTAAAATCTGATGCTAATCTACTAAGTGTGAGATTTATTGTGGATATTTATTTTAGATATTTATTTTTAATCTTAAATTTGCCCGAATGACCTTTTGTAACAGTTGATGAGCTATAAGCTTGTATTGAATAGCTGTAGGTGCTTATATAGGTCTAGTATCCAGAGTGGAGCAGACATCTGTAAAAATTAAAGCTCAGACTAAAATCAGATTGCTAGTTTAAATGCTTTCCTTCGTGCATTACCTCTGGTAGATTAATCCTAGCCCCAAAATTTAAATTTATCTTTAGACTTGGGTAATTTTTATTAATTTATTTAACAAGCAATTAGGAGGAAAGTCGCAGTGGCTAAGAAGACTGTCGCGAGTTTAACAGAAGCTGATGTCTCAGGAAAGAAAGTATTAGTAAGAGCTGATTTTAATGTTCCACTGGATGATAGTGGCAATATTACCGACGATACTCGCATCAAAGCTGCCCTACCTACAATTAAAGATTTGACTGGCAAGGGTGGGAAAGTAATCTTATGTAGCCACATGGGTCGCCCCAAAGGTGAAGTTAAAGAAGAATTGCGTCTTACTCCCGTTGCCAAAAGACTATCTGAGTTGTTAGGACAAGATGTTACTAAATGTGATGATTGCGTTGGCGATGCCGTTACAGCAACTGCAAATGCCATGAGCAATGGTCAAGTTATTTTATTAGAAAACCTCCGTTTTCATAGCGAA
Source organism: uncultured Pleurocapsa sp. (assembly GCA_938015355.1). GTDB lineage: Bacteria > Cyanobacteriota > Cyanobacteriia > Cyanobacteriales > Xenococcaceae > Waterburya. Next base: position 7,162 of record CALLPS010000283.1, on the reverse strand, counting down.
GAAACGAAGAATGACCCTGAATTTGCGAAACAGTTAGCGGCTAATGCTGACCTGTACGTTAACGAGGCATTTGGGACTGCTCACCGTGCTCATGCTTCTACGGAAGGGGTAACTAAATATTTAAGTCCAAGCGTTGCTGGATATTTAATAGAGAAGGAATTAGACTATCTTCAAGATGCAGTAGATAATCCCAAACGTCCTCTCGCTGCTATTATTGGCGGTTCAAAAGTTTCTAGTAAAATCGGTGTCATCGAAACTTTATTAGACAAGTGCGACAAACTGTTTATCGGTGGTGGCATGATCTTCACCTTCTACAAAGCTCGTGGTTTAAGCGTGGGTAAATCTTTGGTAGAAGAAGATAAATTAGAACTAGCTAAATCTTTAGAAGCAAAAGCAAAAGCACAAGGAGTAAAATTACTGTTACCTTCCGATGTGGTAGTAGCTGATAACTTTGCTCCCGATGCTAATGCGAAAACTGTTAGTATCAATGATATTCCCGATGGTTGGATGGGACTAGATATTGGCCCTGATTCGATCGCCGAATTCCAAAAAGAACTAGCAGACTGTAATGCAGTAATCTGGAATGGTCCCATGGGTGTCTTTGAATTTGATAAATTTGCGGCGGGTACAGAAGCAATTGCCCATACTTTAGCGGGTAAATCTGACGCTATCACTATTATTGGTGGTGGTGATTCGGTAGCTGCGGTAGAAAAAGTTGGTGTGGCGGAAAAAATGAGCCATATTTCTACTGGTGGTGGTGCAAGTTTGGAATTACTCGAAGGTAAAACTCTACCTGGTATTGTTGCTTTAGATGACGCTTAAAACAGTTAACAGTACCCCCATTCGAGGGCAAGCCACAAGGGCATAACATCAACAGTCAACAGTCAACAGTCAACAGTCAACAGTCAGTTTGATAATTTAGCCTGTGGATTAACTTTGATTTTCTACAGGCTTTTTTGTTGACTTTTAGTTAGCCTAGATTAATTCAGAGGAACAGTTTCAAGCCTATCGATATTGTCGCCAGTCAGAAAATTGCGGTTCTCGCTCAAATGGAACTTCATGTGCATAATGTTTAAAACATAAACATATGATTATAATAACAACGACATCCTTGATGCTTTTGATTTAGATAGTCAGGAAGTAGATACATTGACTGGTGGTTTAGGAGCTGACACTTTTGTAGCAGGAGACGGACTAATAGGAGCTTATTATCTTGGACAAGCATATGCTTTAGTAACGGATTATAGTTTTATTGAAGGAGATGTTATCCAACTTGGCTCAACTCCATTTGGTGAATATACCTATGAGATATCGGATTTCGGACTAGGTAATCAAACTTTAGATACAGTTATTTCTTTCAATAACGACCCAATAATAGCTTTACAAGATACAACCCAATTTAATTGGTTGATTTAAGCAAATAAGGCAGTATACTAGCAAAAAATAATCCAGATAAATAGTTTTTGGGTTTTCTGAGTTACTTGGTTATTCCGTTACTATTTTCACACTATCAGAATCCAAGATTGTTGGATTCCAGGATTTCTTGATTCTTAGTTTAGTCAAGGTCGCCAAAAGATGAATTTTTCTTTATTCTTAACTTTTAAAATCTTATCTGGATTCAATTGTTCTTTAAGCCCAGTGTCTTGATAATCACCAGTTAAATCAATAAAATTAAAAGATTGCTTACTATCTTTAGCTAGCAAAAATTGTGAATTTGGAAGTGCATATATTGTCGCGTCAACCGCTTCGGCGAAATATACAGCAAAGGGAAAAACAAGAGTTGGTTCATATTTAGTTGAATGCTGCCAGACAGTCTTGGAGAAGTCATCTCCTCCAATCCATCCGCCATCTTTGATTTTGGGAAATAACCGAATTAAATCAATACTGATACCTTTAAGGGTATGATCTCCATCAATATAGGCAAAATCAAGTTCACCATCAGTTATTTTGTCAACTACTTCAGTTGTTTTTCCTCTTAAGATAATCCGTTTTTCAGAGGCAAAATCAGTTTTAGATTTGGTTTGTGAAAGAAACTTTTCAAATACATTATCTTCTTTATTTGCTGGTTTATTCCAGTCGTCTAATTGACGCCAAGGATCTACCATATAGTATTTTTCGATTGAATCACATTTTTTGAGAAGTTTAGCAGCAAAATCTCCTTTGTAAACGCCGAGTTCAGCTAGATTTTTTGCCTTAATTAAGTTCAAAAAATTGACCCAGAATTCAAATCGAGAGTTTGATTGATTAATGCAGTTTTCAACAATCTGTCGAGTCATTTTACTTATAGAATTAATTTGGGATCTCAGAGAAAGATTAATAATTAGGGAAAATCCTATACTACCAGTTCACTAGACCAAGAAATAGAGTAAATCGCTGCTAGACATCAAGACTCTGGGGCAGAGTTATAGTGAAGGTTGTACCTTGTTTTAAGATGCTCTCCACTTGAATTTCTCCCTGATGATTTTCGACAATAGCTTTGGCGATCGCCAGTCCTAAACCAGCCCCCGTGGGAGTATCAATTTCCCGCTGAGTCGAACGAGCAGGATCACCACGATAAAAGCGATCGAAGATATGGGGTAAAGAGGATTCGGAGATACCTTTGCCGTTGTCTTTTACTTTTACTTCTAGTTCAAATTGACTGGGAGTTTCTCTAACTCTCATCGTTTTAGACACAGGTTTAATCAAGGCTAATTCTACTTCTACCGCAGCTTCTCTAGACTCTTCAGAATTACTGGTATGCTCGATCGCATTGGCAATGAGATTAGTAAACAAACGAGATAAATAATCCCAGTCTCCCTTAACGGTAAATACATCTTCTTCGTTAAAGTTTTCCCCGTCGATTTCTGGCGCAACTATATGTAGTGAGAGAAACAACCCTTTTTGCGTAGCTGCTATTCTTTGTTCTTCAATCACATCAATCAAGAGAGCATCTAAAGGCACAGCTTGCCAGTCCAATTGTACTATACCGCTATCGGCACGGGCGAGGAACAAAAGATCGTTAACTAACCTGCCTAACTTCTGAGTCAAGCGTTCAATAATCTGTAATTGCCTTTGTTGTAGCTGGGGTTCGGCTTCAGGATAGGCTAATGCCATTTGTACATTAGTTTGAATCGTGGCAATCGGATTCCGTAACTCATGGGAAGCATCAGCAGTAAACTGTTTCAGACTAGAATAAGAAACTTGCACAGGCTTCATAGCAATGCCTGACAAAAACCAGCCAATGCCACCGACGCTTAACACCATCAGGATAATTCCCAAAATTAAATCTTTAGTTAGCTGGTTAATCGGTTTAGTGACTTCAAACCAGGGATGACTTACCCGTAAATAGCCTAAAACTCGATGGTCTAATTCCACCTTTTGCACAATCTGACGCAGAATGCGATCGCCCGATAAATATACTGTTTCACCACTACGACTAGGATGTAAGGGATAGTCGATGGCTTGCTCAAAGGTAGACCAAAGTAAATTTTGGTTTGGGTTGAACCATTCTAAATCAATATGATCATCTTCTAGATTATCAACATTTTGGTTAAAGCTAGCGTCCACATTAACGCCATACAACCCTTTCGTTTCTGCCAGAGGTTGAATTACCAAGGAGCGATCGACCACTTCCACAACATGTTTTAAGGTATCATCGATGCGATCTATCAGAGTATTGCGAACATAAAAATATACTCCTGTCGCAAACAGCAGCAGCAAAACTGCCGTTACTGCGGTATACCACAAAGCTAATCGACGACGAGTTGATTGAAATAGTAAGTTCATTTACGGAATCTTGAATCTTGATTGATCAATGATGAATAATAAAAAAGACAGATAAAATATAAGACTTTCAATTTCTACAATAATGCAAGACTTTTTTGAAAACGTTCCCCGCTATCCCCGCTATCTAATTAGTTTTAGCCTTGGCATCTTCTGGTATTTCCTACAGCGACTAAAACCCTTCTTAAAAAATCCAGTAACAGCGATCGCTCTTGTCGGTTTTTTCGTCGGTAGTTTCTCTCTCCTCTACCTAACCCTAGAAGCCATGCTCGGTATTAGTTAATCGTGACTGGTATAGCTAAATATCAGCCAACTAGAAAATATGTTTTCAAGCTTATAGCTTATAGCTTAAGGCTTATAGCTTCGAGACATTTCACTCTCAAGTAAGCTAAATTACATCAACCTCGACTATGATTCCAATTAATGATGAGAATCCCACCTATAGCACCCCAATTGTAGTTTATGCTCTGATCGCAATCAATGTGGTCGTGTTTCTACATCAAATGACTTTAGGTGCAGGATTAAATGGTTTCTTTCAGCTTTATGCCGTAATTCCCCAGGAACTAAGTGCTAGTTTTAATGGCATATCCACCAATCAGCCTGTACCAGAGATTCTCACCTTAATTACTTCGCAATTTCTCCACGGTGGATTGATGCATATTGGGGGCAATATGCTCTTTCTCTGGACTTTTGGCGACAATATTGAACATGATCTTGGTCATGCTAAATTTCTGCTATTTTACTTAATTTGCGGTGTCTTGGCAGGGCTGACTCACTGGTTTTTTGGCATGCAATCTGGAGTTCCTACGGTTGGTGCCAGTGGTGCGATCGCAGGGGTGATGGGAGCATACTTAATCAAGTATCCTAAAGCTAAGATTGTCACTCTCCTGCCCTTATTTATTATCTGGACAACTGTACGTATCCCCGCTATCTATTTTCTCGGCTTCTGGTTTGTGCAGCAAGCCTTTAGTAGCGTAGCCTCTTTGGGAATGCCCCAAGCTGGTGGGGTGGCATATTGGGCACACTCAGGCGGCTTTATCTTTGGTGCGATCTTAGCCCCGATCTTAGGTTTAATGAGCGATCGCAGATAACTTTATAGCAGAATTAATAAACATCAAACTTAGTTTCCGTACAAATAGAATTTAGCTTTACATCCCAAGGATCTGTTGGCAGTTCAACTAGATATGCAAAATCAAATACTATACCAATAGTTGTTATCCTTGAACTGGTAAGTGAACCTAATAAACGATCATAAAATCCTCCGCCATAACCAAGACGATATCCCTGTTGATCACAGGCTACAGTAGGAACCAAAATAAGATCTGTCGTGGCAGGAGTAATCCTAGGTGCAGTGGTTAAAGGTTCTTTGATGCCGTATTTTCCTAACTGCAATTCCTCCCCAGGCTGCCAAGAATGCCACTCCAAAGATTTACCGACACAGCGAGGAAAACCCCAGTGCTTGTTGAGATTAAATAAAGGAGCTAGATCTACTTCTTGGCGAAAACTAAAATATGCCAAGATCGTCTTTGCTTCTCTAACTAAAGTCTTTTCTTTCAAGCGATCGCAAATTAAGCTACTTTTTTCTTGCCATTCCGTGGTGGATAAAGATTTTCTCTGGTACAAAATTTGATGGCGTAAGGCAGATTTATCTAACTGTGGCATAAGTTTCAACTATCTATAACAGCTTGATCATCTTCACATGAGCAATACCCGCTTCGGTAAATCTCTCCCCGATTATTTCAAATCCTAATTGCTGATAAAGTTGGGCAATATATTCTTGAGCATGAACAATTGCCAGGGATTTATGCTGTTGGGAGATAAATTTTAATGCAGTTGTCATTAATTGTCTGGCAACACCTTGATTTCTGGCTTCGGATAATACTGCAAGCCTTTCAATTTTGACTGAATCACAATCAATTTCCCTGATTCTGGCTGTTCCTATTGCTTTACCATTTAAGTAAGCAAGGAAATGAACCGCACTTTCGTCTAAACCATCAAACTCCAACTCTGCCGCCACCCCTTGCTCTTCTTGAAATACTTTAGTTCTGATGTGCTTGATAGAGTCCATTTCGTCTTTATATTCCAAAGTCTTAATCTGTAAGGAATTCATACCATCGTTTCCTAAATTAAAGCCAAATTTTAATAACAGAGAAAAAATTAAGCTTAATCAAATTAGCTTATCAGCTTCTAATTGGGCTTTAACTGCTTGACGTATATACTCAGATCTATTGTCTAGACTACGGAGAATTTGGTCTATTTTTGGTGGGTATTTTACAGGGATTGGCGGTTGACCATGAGGTATTCCGAGTCCTTTGGATGTATTGTCAATCAAGCGTTTTGAAGAATGTTGTAATTGCGATGGGACTTTATGCAGATTTTGGTACGCACTCTTGTTGGTAACTTCGCGATTATTAGCCAAGAATATTACCCTCCTTTTTCAACACTCAATCAGTATATCAGTTGGTAGTTTTAAGTAATATTACAGCGAGTATACCCGCTTGTATAATCTCATATAGTATTAATGTAAGACTTTGAACAAGGCGATATACTTGATAGATATCCCTAAAAGCGATCAAATTTATCGCTCTTATAAGTAATTGGCTTGTCTAATGAAAATCTATTCTTAACCAGAAATCGTCTAAGCAAAATCAGTTGACGCTCTATCAGAGTCTTACTTGTTTTCTTAGCTAGGTTAGTATGTTTGGCTCTTTGCGCAAATTGACCAACGGTCAGAGCACAAAGGTTTAAGCCGCATATGTCCGTCGTTTTAACCCCATGTTCGGGTTTATCCCCATGTTCGGACAAGTGCCCTTTAGGGTGCAAGCGGCGGAGTAATCTCTGACTTCTTCAGTTAGGTTGCCAAGTCTTTGTCTTACCCCAAAAAATAAGTTTATTAATTTCTGCCAAGGGTCGATTTGGGCTAACAGAGATTTGTAAACATCAAAGGTGTCGTGGGGAATCTCTTACACTTACTTCATGGAGTTCAAATGCATCGAGAAGTTGCATTGTTTGTGGTCACATCAATAGAGGCAATATTTGTTGTATTCGCCTTTTATTATCTGCTTAAATGTTTATCTTTGAATCGTCATCGTAAAGCATAGCATTAAATAGCTATTGCGAAGGTTGCTCTTAGTGAAATACATTCTGTGATAGCTATCTTCAACACATCTATTTAAAATCAGTAGTTTTATTAAAAAGCTGTTAGCTGTTAGCTTTATTAATTGGCTACCTACGTAGAAGCTTTAAGGCTTATAGCTTATAGCTGGGGCGAAGCCCTTTTATTGACGAATTGAATTTCCGCAAGATCCCGAATCACAGGAATTCTGGATTGGATATAGATTTGAGTATCAGAAAGTTCTGATGTACTAAGAAGTATTTGCTCTTGAAGCTGCTCTAAGAT
>CALLPS010000282.1 GCA_938015355.1 uncultured Pleurocapsa sp. | reverse complement strand
GGCAACTTTATGCTTCTAGTTTTTATTTTCTAATACCAAGTTTCTGTCTAGCTTTTTTTAATGCAGCACGAACTTCCTTCTCACGAAAATATCCTGGTTGAGAAATTAGTTTTGAAACATTAGATTCGCTAGGATAAATGTTTTGCCCCTTCTTAGTCATACCTACTCCTCTAGGAGTCTGTTTCTGATATCGCTTAAAATCGGATAGTAAACTTTCGTAACCTATTTCATTTGTGTAATCTGTACTCACTTTTTACTCACTTTGCCTCAAATGGTTAGCGAGTAAGGGTTAAAGGTATCGCTGACTGACGGAGAAAAGCTCAATCGCGGGTTCGAGTCCCGTCAGTCCCGTAAAATATATACAATGCAGAAGACATTATCAAGCGGAATGACTTGGTAGTGATTCTTTTTTGGGGTAAATTTGGGGCAATTACCCCATGTATTCAGAAGGTCAAGCAAAAGCCCGTATTGATAAGGTTTCCGTAGATATCAAAGCAAACCGATATCGAATTAGATTCAGTTACCCCAAAGGCAAACGCCATGAATTACACATTGCTCAGGTAAATGATGATGGATGGTTAACGGCACTCAAAGCAGCAAAGCTAATAAATCGTGATATAAATTTAGGTGACTTCGATGATACCTATGCTCGCTACTCTCCTACTCATGCCAAAACTCTTGAGATTGCCAGAAGTCAGAAACAGAGAGAATACAATCTAATCGAACTCTGGGATTTATATAGATCCTAAGCAATACGAATTATTTGAATCAAAGATATTAGAAGTCAATAGAATGTTAGGGGGATTGCTCAAGAAGCTTAGAGCTTAAAGCTTATGGCTTAAAGCTTCAAACAGTTTAATATGAATCAAGTTAATTCACATCAGACGTATAAATTACAATTAATTATGAAATTGGTAATTATTGGCTGCGGTTATGTTGGGAGTAAAGTTGCCCGTTTATGGTATGAAGCTGGGAACGAAGTTACCGTAACGACCACAACGCCCGAGAAAGTGCCACAGTTACAAGAGATCGCATCAAAGGTAGTTGTCTTAACAGGAAGTGACTTAGAAAGTCTACAGCAATTAGTAGCAGGTCAAGATGGAGTTTTACTCAGTGTTGGTTCAAAAGGGCGTACTCCTGACCTCTATCGTCAAGCTTACTTGGAAACGGCTCGAAATGTCATAACTGCCATCAAGACTACCCCAGGAGTTAAACAACTTATTTATACTAGTAGCTACGGCATTATCAATGATAAAAGTGGCAATACTATCGATGAAACTGTGGCGATAAATCCCAAAGATGAATTTGGTGAAATTTTGCATCAGGTAGAGCAAGAATTATTATCTGTATCAGAAAAAGAATTTAAAACCTGTATCTTACGTCTAACGGGAATATATGGCACAGGAAGAGAAATTATTAAGATATTTCGACGTATAGCAGGAACAACTCGCCCAGGTACAGGAGAAGGTTATACTAATTGGGTTCATGTCGAAGATATTGTGCGAGCGATCGATTTTGCTCAAAAACGGCAGCTACAGGGAATTTATCATCTTAATAGCGATGAATATTTGACCTCCAAAGAATTTTTCCAAAGATTATTTAAAGCTCATAATTTGCCCCCTGTAATTTGGGATAGTTCGCAAACATCTCCCCGTGCTTACAATCTGAAACTATCCAACCAAAAAATTAAAGATGCTGGCTTTAAATTCGCTCATCCTCAGATAGAGTTTGAGTTATAGTTTTCCAAATTGCACTAATCTTAGAGCAAAACGCACTATCTACTACCTACTACCTAAAAGCGATTGACAAACGGCACAAAACGTTAAGTTGTCACTAATGCCCCTTTACCTTTAACCGTCAATTGAAAAGTGACACAGCAATAGTACGTCATTTCGTTACTTCCATCACCTGTAACCATTTCTGTTTCGACTTATCTAAATCTTCTTGACTAATGGGAAAAAGTCCTGTCTCTTCAATTTCTTCGTTTACATGAGTTAGATAAAAATTGACAAAAGAACTCAGTTGAGGCTTAGACGTTAATTGCTTTTGATTAACATAGATATACAAAGAACGTTCAAAGGGATAAGTTTTATCCGCCAAACTCATGGATTTTGGGGTAGTCCCATTAACAACAATACTTTTTAAGGAATTTGAGGCTTTTTTAAATACAGAATTACTTAAAAAACCAACACCATAAATGTTAGTGCTGAGTCTTTGAATCATGGGATCTTCATACCAATAGAGGGTAGTATTAGTCGCATTTAGTAACAAATCAGAATTTCCTGCCAGAACTTTTTCGACAACGAGATCAAAAGAAGCTCCCGGCCCTACGGGAAAACGCTCAATAGATTTATCAGGAAAATTAGGATTTACATCAGACCATTTATTTTTAGTAAAAATATCCGCCAGCATTGGTATTGTAACTTTGCTGAGAAAATCATTCTGACGATTAACCACAATCACAATTGCATCTTTGCCGATGAGAAAATTTAAGGGTTCAATACCGTTAGTTTCACAAGCAGCTAATTCTGCATCTTGTAGTGGTCGAGCCAGAGTTAATAAATCGAATTTTCCTGACTGGCAGAACAATTTAATCGACTCATCTGTACCAATAGTACTGAAGTTGATTAAACCTGAATAACCCAGTTTGACGAAGCGGTCATATATTGACTGATTTAGGGGAAAAATATCCGCAGTACCAGCAATTAATAAATTTCCCTCTACATCTAGAGGTTGTACTTGAGGAAAATTGACTTTTCCTTGCTCGGTATTGATTTTGTTGGTCTTAGGGGGAGCAAGTATAGATGATGTTTCAATTATTGGCTTTAAAGATGCTCTTTCTTGTTTAAATTGAACATAAGGATCGTTAGCATTTGATGCTGTATCGGGGGAATCATTATTAGATTGATTTAATCCAGGTTGGCAAGCTGTTAAAACCAAGACTAACCAGGAAACGAGAGGGAAAATACTTCGACATCGGAACAATTGCATATCAAAACTATCTAAAATCTATTTAAAATATTTTTATTTATCCAAAAGCTTACAGCTTATAGCTTATAGCTGGTGAGAAGCCCCTTTATGGCTTTGTCAAAGAAAAATGAGAGTGAACCTGAGGAGAATTCGTCTCATTGTAATTAAGTTTCCACGTAGCAATTTTAGGGAGATGATCAAGAGCAAGCTCCTCTCCATCAATGAAGGAATACTGGTCAGATAAACGTTCCTTGACTTCTTTCGTAATCACGATACTGTTAACTGCACCTCTTGTATTGAGATTAGTCACAATATCTACAGTTTCGCCCCAAAGTTTGTAGGCAAATTTTTCTTGACCGATAACTCCTGCTGTTAGTTTTACCGAATGGATTGCAATCCGCCAACCTAAATCAACTTGATACTGGTGATTTATTTGAGATATGGTTTCGAGCATTTTCAGTGCTACATTAAGCGCTCTCTGGGATTGGTCTAAATGGTTTTGGGATAAACCACATACAGCTACATAATTAGCCCAAATAGTATTATGTTTTTCTAATCCATATTGTACTGTATAGCGATCGCAATCTATGATTAACTGGTTTAAAATGGAACTGATTTCTGTTGCGGATTTTCCTGGAGACAATTGACTTAGACCAACTATTTTACCGTAGAGGATTGTTACCTTAGTTAAAGCATCGGTAATTTTTTTTTGACCCTGCTGCCAGGTTGCAATTGCTTTGAAGGGTAAGTTATTGGCTAGTAAAGTGGTATTTTCTTGATTCTTGAGGGTTAATGTTTTTTGTTGAGTATTGATTTGGGAGGCAACATCATTAACTACAGTTGCTAATTCTCCAAACTCATCTCTGCGATTTAACTCTACTGTGACATCTTCTCCTGCTTTTATTTGACTCAAGGCACTTGTGAGCTTTTGTACTGGTTGGACAAAGTTTTGCGATAATAAACCAGCTAAAGCAGTAATTAACAGCAACAGAATCACACCCAGAATACTAAAGTAAATCTGAAAAG
>CALLPS010000281.1 GCA_938015355.1 uncultured Pleurocapsa sp. | reverse complement strand
GATGGTTCAAACTTTGACGATGCTTTGACGGGAGATGACAACGAAAACCGTCTTTATGGTCGTAATGGTGATGATACCTTAATTGATAACGCAGGAGATGATTACCTCTCTGGTCAAGGTGGCGCAGACTCCCTAGCTGCTGGGGCAGGATTAGACCGCTTATTAGGGGGTAGTGGCAATGATACCCTCGCTGGGGAAGCAGACAGTGATATTCTCGCTGGCGGAGTCGGAGATGATTCTCTAACTGGTGCTAGTTTGGAAACTAATGGCATCGGGGAAATAGACCGTATGCAAGGTAATGAGGGTGCAGATATCTTTGTCTTGGGTACACCTGATGTTGCTTTCTATGATGATGGAGACAATACCACTAAAGGGATGGGAGATTATGCTCTCATCTTTGACTTTGATGCCACCGAGGATGTAATTGAGTTATCTAGCACCGAGACTTATTACCTAGGGGAGAATCCTATCGGCACAGTATCAGGTACAGGAGTGTTTATGGAAAGTGATGGCACGGCGGGCTTTAGTAGCGACGATGAGTTAGTGGGCTTGCTGAAGGATGTTTCCCTAACTGCGGGGCTGATAGATGGCTCTACCGCTGGCTTTGATTTAGTTTAATTTTCAAGATACAAATTTCAAGATACAAAGTTGGGTTACGAGTCACGCTAACCCAACAAAATCTTATCCTGTGTTGGGTTTCATTCTTCAACCCAACCTACATTTTTTTAAGATGATTTCTTGTGTTAATGATATAATAATTTACAAGGCTCAAGTAAATCGCTGCAATCCTTATCCAGCCTTAAATACAAGAATTTCAAAAAAATTAATTTCTTAAAAAAAACTAATTTTTTTGACTGGTGATCGCTTTTTCTGGTTTAATCATTAAAAAGCTATTCATAATGGGAGTATTGACTCTCATCTAATCTTGCTACTATTTCCATTATAAAAGTAATTTTAAGGCGATCGCGGTTGTTTAGTCAAGACTTTCTCTAATTTTTGAGGCACGGTCATAATTAAGTATTAGTTATGCTAAAAGCTAAAACCCATAAACTAAAACAGAGCTAATGTGCATTAAGCTTACTGTAAGAAGCTAAGAGCTACGAACAGATTGCTTTTCGGGTTCATATTTTAAATCAGCAACATCTAAGAAGAATTGAGGCAATATAACTAATGAAATTGGGCTTTCTAGGAATTGGTTTGATGGGACAACCCATGGCTTTGCGGTTGTTGCAAGCAAACTATGAAGTAACTGTATACAACCGTACCAAATCCAAATTACAGCCCTTGTCAGAGGCAGGGGCAAAAACGGCTGATTCCTCATGCCAAGTTATTCAAGAAGCAGACTGTATAATTTTAATGCTGACGGATGCCTCCGCAATTAGGGAATCGATATTATCAGACGAAGCTAAAAGTCACTTAGCCAACCGTACCATTATCCAGATGGGAACGATCGCAACAACGGAAAGTCAATCAATTCGAGATGAAGTGGTAGCCGCTGGAGGAGAATATTTAGAGGCTCCCGTCCTAGGCAGTATTCCCCAGACGAAAACGGGGGATTTAATTGTGATGGTCGGCAGTACTAAAGAGCAGTTTGCCAAATATACTGAACTGTTGAAGTGCTATAGTCCTGAGCCGATGTACATTGGGGAAGTCGGCACTGCTGCGGCAATGAAATTAGCCCTCAATCAATTAATTCCTAGTTTAATTAGTACTTTTTCCCTCAGTCTGAGCCTAGTTCAACACCTGGGAGTAGATGTAGAACAGTTTATGGAATTGTTGCGCCAAAGTGTTATCTATGCACCAACCTTTGATCGCAAACTACCACGAATGCTCGATCGCAATTTCACTAACCCTAATTTCCCCACCAAACACCTCTTAAAAGATACCAATTTAATTATTAATCAGGCGAAAGAATTAGGTTTAAACACCAGTCACCTAGAAGGAGTTAAACAAGTGATCGAAAAAGCCCTCACCATGGGATTAGACGATTTAGACTACTCCTCCATCTACTCCGCCATTAACCCCCCTGAGGAAAAGCATAACTAACTACTAGATGGTACTACCTATTACCTATTACCTACTACCTACTACCTACGAACAGTTAACTGAAAACTAAAAGCTTCAAACTAGATACGTCTTAATTATCTCGTTCTTTTCTAAGTTTCTCTAACTTAAAGCGAGGGGGATTAGAATCAATTTCTGGTTGAGGGGGATTCAACTTAATCTGCCAGATTTTAATATCTTTTTGGGCTGGAGTAAAGCTGGTGGTGCCTGAGGGAACTTGTCTAGCGATCTCGATCGCTCTGGATAAAGAACTATTAGAAGCTTGTCTGGCGATCGCTAGTATTTGCCTAGCCCAATCATTAACATCCCCCACTGCCTGAGAACGAACCGAACTATTACCAGGGACTTGTCGCGCCGTATTAATCGCCCTGGCGAGGGATTCTGGAGTGCCTTGAAGAGCCAAATCATTAGCTTCCCGCAAATATCTTTGCCCATCGATTTCTTGTTGCCAAACAGCGATTCTACTTTGGGCTTCTGAGGATAAAGCTCTACCAGAGGAAATTTGTCTAGCGGTTTCAATGGCAGCAGGATAGTTATTGATGTTGGCAAAGGATTCCGCTTCATCGAGAATGGGACGATCTTCAATACGTTGAATATTACTGCGCCAAGTTCTGACATATCCTTGGGCTTCGCTATAAACGGGGCTGTTACTGGAAATTAGGTTAGCTTCAGCGATCGCTCTTTGCCAAGCATTGACGTTGTTGCCATAAGATAATTCTCGTGCACGATTTAAGATCGGTTTATCTTCAATGGTCTGTATTTGACCGCGCCACTTAGCAATTTCTTGACTAGCTTCGCTGTAACGAGGATTGGCGCGAGGAATTAACCGAGCCTCCGTGATCGCTTCATTTAGTTTAGCGATGGTGCCAAATCGAGCTAAATCCCTCGCTTTAGCTAAATATTCAACACCCTTAATTTCCATCTTCCAACGCTTAATTAGCTTTTGACCCAGGCGATAATATTCACTATCTTTTTCTAGTTTTTGTGCCTCTTCGATCGCTTCTTCTATGCCAAACACCGTATCCAATTTGGCACTAGAGCCAGCATTAGCCAGAATTTGCCAATCTTTTTGGCGATCTTTGAGTTTTAAACTTCTGGGAATACGGCTAGCTACCTGGAGTAACTCTTGCCAGTCTTGCTGTTCGATTAACTGTTCCACAGTCGCCACTAACTTACCCTTAGCTTCGGCAATAATCTCTTGAGCTTGCTCATAAGCATAGCTATTTTTGTCGATGTCATCTGCCTTGTCAATCGCCAAAATTAGATCATCGATTCTACCTGTAGTAACCTGAGTTTTGGCTTTAGTGAGACTAGCATTTTCTTCTTGAGCAACATTAATATTATTGATGCTTTCTTCATACTTAGTAGTTGCCCAATACTCATTAGAGCTATCCGTCAGACGAACCGCCCAGGTAAAGGCAGCGTTCCAATCAGCCGCGCGGAGTTTATCTTCAACCTGTTCGTAAGTTTCTTCTCCTTTAGACCAGACGGTTTGCCATTGCTCAATCTTTTTCTCCACTAGTTCTTGGGCAGAAACATTTTCGGGAATTTTTTTGGCAGTAGCGATCGCTTGTTCTAATTTTCCCTCTTGAAACTCTGCCTCCCCAATATCCAAGATTGCCGTTGCCCAGCGATCAATATTACGATTTATTTCTGGTCTTAGGGGATGACTTTCTGGTAGCACTGCGACTAAATCGATGGCAGATAATAAACCTTCCACATTCCGATCTTCTGCGGCAGTTTGAGCGCAGTAGAGGCGAATTGAGGCAGAGGCGATTGGCCAAAATACCTTAGAGCAACTTTGAGTTTTTGGTAATTTCAGCAACATTGAAGTTGCACTATAGCCAATCCCTCCCGAGCAGAGGACTAACAAAATTCCCCATAGCTGCCACTTTTTCCACAAAGGCTTTTTTCTCTGACTAACGGTCACAGGTGCTGTATTACTCACAGTAGGAGTGGATGTTTGTGGAGTCATAGGGGGCAAAAGATTTTCGGAAAATTCTTTAAAACTGGGACTGACATCAGACTGTTGTGGCTTGTTACCTTTTATTTTAGCTTCAGACTTTTTGCTTGCTGCATCTGAGCCAGAGTTTCGTGGTTTTTTATTGCTCGCCATAAATTGTCTGAGGTGATGCCAGTAAGTTTCAGTTCGATTTTTCCATAGTTGCGGTTAAATCGTATCTCATCTTATCATTTGATTTTATTGAGTAAATATCATAGATGTGTCTAGGAAATAAAGATTTGGTTGAGATCAAGATTATCAGGAATTTATCAGCAAAATTTGATATTTTCAAGACTTATATAGATGAAATTATTAACCATACTTAGATTAAGTCCACCTAAGAGCTTTTTACCAATTTTTACTTGGCTATTTGCTTAAAATATTTCTCATTCTTTTCTTAAGTCAGCGATCAATTGAGTAAGCTGAGTTTCATCTGCCTGATACACTTCGCCACAAAACTGACAAATTGCTTCTGCCCCCTCGTCTTGTTCGATCATGTCCTGTAGCTCTGCTTCTCCCAGCATTTTGAGTGCTCCTAAAACTCTTTTCCAAGAACAGCCACAATGAAAGCGTACTTCATGAGATTCGGGGAAAATAAAGAGGTCTAAATCTCCCAGCAATTCTCGCATAATTTCTTTGAGAGTTTTACCTGCTTGCAACAAAGGAGTAAATCCAGTTAATTGAGATACCCGAGATTCTAGTAAATCAATCAACGATTGATCTCTAACTGCTTTGGGCATGATTTGCAACAAGATTCCCCCTGCTGCGGTTACTCCCATTTCCCCCACAAAAACCCCCACCAGCAAAGCAGATGGGGTTTGTTCTGAAGTAACTAGATAGCTAGCAACATCGTCTCCGATTTCTCCTGAAACTAGCTGTACCGTACTAGAATATGGTTGTCCATAACCTTGATCTCTAACTACGTGCAGATAACCATTATGACCAACTGCTCGACCCACATCCAACTTGCCGCGATCATTTGGGGGCAGTTCAACTTTAGGATTCTGCACATAACCTCTTACTGTTCCGTCTAATCCAGCATCAGCTAATATTGCCCCTAAAGGACCATCTCCTTTGACATGAATATTGACTCTAGAATCTTCTTTTTTCATGTTAGAAGACAATAATAATCCAGATGCCATCGATCGCCCTAAAGCTGCCGTCGCCACGTAAGAAAGTTGATGTCTCTGTCTGGCTTCTTCCGTTAAATCAGTTGTAATAACGCCAACGGCTCTAATGCCGCCATCTGCTGCGATCGCTCTAATTAATTTATCTGTCATTAGTTTTTAATAAGTATGGGATCTTGATGATATTTACCAGCGGTTTTCATCGAATGAGATACATTTAGATGAATTTTTGCTCAATTTTTTAAAACTAGCCGCGATAGTAAGTATGATAGTTATTTCCTATCTCGGGCAAAAAATAAGGAGAAGCCTATTTGTAAAGATTCAAACTCTATTTTTTGACTAGCTTCTGATGTACTAAGTTGCTTGAAATATTGCAACAACAGCAGATTATAGTCATGCTAGCGTGTCAGATAATTTTTTTCAAATTGCCTAAAACCAGCAGATTTTTGCTGTAAAAACTGTTTGTTTTGTGCTAGTTAATTGATCTAATGAATTAGGGTGAAAATTTATTTTTAGTCTCATTTCAATGATACGATGTTCGAGATTATTGCTACTGACTATTTTTTATTTATATCTTTATGGTCAGACATAATGATTTCTTAATATCATTAAATTTATTCCCGCAGCTAACTATAGCTTGTGATTTATGAGCGTTTCAGCTTTATTATTATTTTGTTCTGTACTATCTAATATAACTATTAACAGTAGCTGGACAACAACATCAAATGTGACCCAGGCTAACTTATTAAAAGGTGTCGCCATCGCCTCATTAAATCAAAATTCAGCAGGTCAAAAAGAGCAGTTTACTGGAGCATATAGTTTAGAGGATCATAAGCAGATTGCTCAAAACGAACCAGATTTATCCAGCAACTCCACTAGCTCAGAATCATCTCCCGAGATAAATCGTTTTTGGTTTTTGATTGCCATGGCGGTAACATCTACTGTTTATCTGTGGTTAATCTGGATTTTATTTAAAAAACCACTACCTAAAAATGAAGTTGTTTCTGCCTTAGCTAATGCCAAAGAGCAATCAGACGAACAGAAAGTTCTTGACGATCTTCCCGCCTTCGATTCAGTTAAGGAAATGGAGGGAATCTCTGACTTAGAACAAGCGCTGGTAGATCCCTCCCAGGATGAGCCACCCCTGGCACAGACCAATATATCAATAGTTGGGAAAGCTGACCCCAAGAGTAACCCCAAGAGTAATTTAGTAACAATCGACTCTGAATCGAATTACATTGATGTGGGCTTGGAACTAATTCAAGATTTACAACATAGCGATCGCAATATCCGGCGCAAAGCGATCTGGGAATTGGCGAAAATTGGAGATTATAGATGTATTGAGCCTTTAATGGCAATTATGCCCCAAGCAAGTGCGGTAGATAAAAGCTTAATCCAGAAAGCGTTTACTCAGATTACCAATCGTAGTTTTAAGCCTCTTAATGAGCAGTTATTTGCCTCTCTTAAGGATGCCAATCCCCAGGTTAGAATTAACGCCATTCTAGATTTAACCGCTTTTTATAAATTTGTTGCCCCTATAAATCAACAGTTAAGTCGCATGCAGCGAGATCCCGACCCAGAAGTCAGACATTGCGCCCAACAAGTCTCAGAGAAATTTAATCTGACAAATTTTCCTGCTTCTGTCCCGATGATTAACAATTATCCTGGTCATTCTCCTCTTAATCAAAATCTTAATCAAAATGGCAAGATGGCTTCGGAAAATAAAGATAAAGCTAACCAAATCTAGTAGCCTATTTATTAGGGTGCTAAATTTTAGATAATTAATCTTTATGCTGAAAATTCTTTTTCTATCTACTTCTGTCGGTGCGTTGGGTTCAGGGCAAGGTGGGGGAGTAGAATTAACAGTGCAAAATCTTGCTCAAGAGCTACTTGGTCGTGGTCATTACCTAGAAGTAGTTGCTCCCGAAAATTCCTGGTTGACTAATGTTCCTGTAACGACAATCCCTGGAAATTTTCAAGTTCCAGTACAGACTCAACGCCGCGATGTACAAATCTCTCTTCCTGATAATTCAGTGTTGGCGAATATGTGGGAATATGCTCGCCAAGTGCAACATCAGTTTGATTTAATTGTCAACTTTGCTTTTGACTGGTTGCCTTTTTATTTAACTCCTTTTTTTAAGACACGAATTGCTCATTTTATCAGTATGGGTTCGATGAGCGATGCTAGCGATCGCATAATGAACCAGACAATTCATCAATATCCTGGCACTTTTGGAGTTTATACTCAATCCCAAGCAGATACTTTTCCCTTCTCTCAGTATTGTCAAATTTTGAGTAGTGGGGTTGATTTATCTCTCTACCAATTTAATCATCAACCAGAAGCTTGTTTCGCCTGGTTAGGTAGAATTGCTCCCGAAAAAGCTTTGGAAGATGCCGTATCAGCAGTCAATATTACTGGTACACCTTTAAAAATATTTGGCAAAATCCAAGAGCAGGACTATTGGTCACAAATTTGCCGTGATTTTCCTGATGCACCAATCGAATATTTAGGATTTTTAGATACTAAAAAATTACAGCAGGAGTTAGGACAGTGTCGTGGCTTGTTAATGACCCCTCGCTGGATTGAAGCCTTTGGCAATGTGGCAATTGAAGCCTTAGCTTGTGGGGTGCCAGTTATTGCCTATAATCGCGGTGGCCCTTCAGAAATTGTTCGGGATGGAGAAACAGGTTTTCTCGTTGAACCAGACAGTATTTCAGGACTAGCAGCAGCCATTAACAAAATTGAACTAATAGATCGCAATGTCTGTCGTCAACAGGCTGAAGCAGAATATTCTCTGGGAGCATTAGG
>CALLPS010000280.1 GCA_938015355.1 uncultured Pleurocapsa sp. | reverse complement strand
TCTGCTGAACGTTTGCTGAGGATGGTGCTGTCCTTTTTTATTGGCATTTACGTGATTCGATATTTAGGGCCAGAAAACTTTGGCAAGCTTAGCTATAGTACTAGCTTTGTCTTTCTATTTTTAGCAATTACCAAGCTAGGATTAGATCAGATAGTTGTACGTAATCTGGTAGACAAAAAGGATACAATCTCAGAAATCCTTGGTACAGCTTTTGTACTGAAGCTTATGGGTTGCATAATTGCCTTTATTATCATCACCATTGGCATCTTACCTGCAAGTGACGATATGCTAACTAGGCAAATGACCATCATCATCGCTTTTAGCATGATTTTCACTTGTTTTGACATCTTAGATTTATGGTTTCAGTCTCAAGTATTGTCAAAATCTATTGCTATTGTTAGAAGTATTCAGTTTGTCATCAGTTCTCTGGCAAAATTGATCTTTATTGGGCTAAAACTACCTCTAATTGCCTTTGCCTTAATATTCGTAGCAGATACCGTAATTAGGGCTATTGGCATGTCTTGGGTCTATATTCAGGGTAACAAACATCATCTTGTGCGTTGGAAAATTGATAAATCCCTGGCAATTGATCTCTTAAGAAACTCCTGGCCCTTAATCTTGTCTGGAGTAATGGTCTCTATTTATATGAGCATTGATCAAGTTATGTTGGGTAATATGTCTACCAGTCTAGAAGTCGGTAATTACGCTGCTGCCGTAAAATTTTCCTCCATTTGGTACTTTATTCCTACCGTAATTTGCTCTTCGGTTTATCCTGCAATTATCCAAGCTAAACAAAGAAGCAAACAAGAATACTATCTCAAGATACAGCAGCTCTATGACTTACTGGCTTTGCTCTCTCTCTGTATTGCTGCTGTAGCCTCCGTTGGTTCCGATTTTATTATCAGTAATTTATTGGGAGCTGAGTACTCTAGTGCAGGTAAAATCCTAACTCTGCATATTTGGTCAGGAATTTTTGTTTTTTTAGGAGTGGCTCGCGGTAATTGGCTAGTCATCGAAAATAAAACCAAATTGAGTTTAGTGACGCAATTACTTGGTGCCATGACAAATGTCTGTTTAAACTTGTTACTTATTCCCCAATATGGTGCTATTGGTGCAGCAGTAGCGACTCTAGTATCCTATGCTGTCTCATCATATCTGAGTTGTATGCTGTCCCCGTTTATGTTTGAAACTGGTTGGATGTTGACTAAAGCTTTACTAGTACCTTTAAGATTGAAAAATTTACTGAGTCTGCGTGAACATGGAATTACGAAGTAAGTAAAAATTTTGCAAAATTTAGTTAGCGAAAAAACAAGTGTACTAACTTAGTTTTGCAGGTCATATCTAAAAGATCGAGGAATCAGCGTTGCTAATTATCATATTCAGAATACTGGAACTTTCTCTCTCCATGATATGCTAGAACTGTTATGATACTATATCTACACATAAATAATAAACAACTAATTGTTCTCAGTTAACAATAAATAAACACAAATATAAAGTAGTTTGCGTATCAGCTTGAGACAAAAAAAATCAAGATCAAACAATTAAACTGTATTAGTTTGTTATGCAAACCTCTGTAAATTTAAAATGAATGGAATCCTTAAGCCAATAATTGCTAATCCTATCAAGCATATCTATCGACTATTTTCTGACTCCAAATATCTTAAATATAATCAATTATATTCAAAACTTAAAAAATATGAAAGATATCAGGAATGTGAAGTAAAAGTTGATCAATGGAACTTATTGGCTCCTGATGCTGCTTCATTTTTATCTGCTTATAAAGAAATTTTTTTAGAACTAATATATAAATTTAAAACTAATACTGAATGTCCTAAAATTCTTGATCTGGGAGCAAATATTGGCTTAAGTGTGCTCTTTTTCAAAGATTTGTATCCTGAAGCAGAAATAATAGCATTAGAAGCTGATCCGAAAATATTTAGTTATCTGAAGAACAATATAGATAGAGTCGGTTACAGAGATGTTAAATTAATTAATAAGGCTGTTTGGCATGAGAATACGACCCTTAGCTTCTCTTCGGAAGGTGCAGATGCTGGACAAATTGGTACTTGCGTGGATAATGTTGATAACATTATAGAAGTTGAAGCGATTGATATTAGTGAGTTGCTACAGAATAATCAATTCGATTTCATCAAAATGGATATTGAAGGTGCAGAAGACTTTGTAATTCCTCGATGTCAAGGCTTATTAGATTCAGTGAAGTATTTCTTTATTGAGTATCATTCCAAGGTTGCTCAAAAACAGAGCCTCAACGAAATATTAAGTTTTTTGTCTCAAGAAGGTTTTAGAATATATATGGAGAATCCTTGTGAACAACCTACTCCTTTTCTAGGTTTAAGTTCTTATCTTGGATTTGATTTTCAGATGAATATTTATGCTTGGAAAGAATAAAGTAGTTGGCTGTGATTTTCGGTTAGATTAATGTATGTTGAAGTAAATGAAATATTATCAAGTTCATAGTGATCTCAACTACCTAAATTTAGGTTGCGGATATCGCTTTGATTCAGAATGGACTAATGTAGATTTTGTGTCTACGGGAAAAGATGTAATTGCCTACAACCTAGCCAAAGGAATTCCTTTTGCGGATAATAGTTTTGACTTAGTTTATCATTCTCATGTAGTAGAACATTTTGCCAAAACTTCAGCTACATCTTTTATTAGAGAATGTCATCGTGTGCTAAAGCCTCAAGGAATTATGAGAGTAGTCGTTCCTGACTTAGAGCAAATTGTCCGTCTTTACTTAACAGCATTAGATAAAGCTAGTGCTTCAGAGCAATGGGCTGCTAATTATGAATGGATTTCTTTAGAATTATTAGATCAGTTAGTCCGAAATGGTCGCGGAGGGGAGATGGCTGTTTATCTTTCTCAGGATGAAATTACCAATAAAGAATTTATTACGGAACGTTTTGGTTCAGAAGCGCAAAAATTTTGGCAATCAAAGCATCAACGCGATCGCCAATCTAAATCTTTATTGAGGCGAATTAAGGAATTAGGGATGAATTTTCCGCAATTACTACCGCAACCCTTACAAAGGCTATACAAAGCCATTAAAATTGGCTATTATCGCCAAAATGGAGAGACTCATCAGTGGATGTATGATCGATACTCCTTAGCTGTTTTATTGGAAACTTGTGGTCTGGAGCAAATTGTCCTTCGTACTGCTACTGAAAGTTATGTCGACAATTGGACTAGTTTTAATTTAGATACAGAACCTGATGGCAGTGTCTATAAACCTGATTCTTTATTTATGGAAGCGGTTAAGCCAAAAAGTTGAATAACTTAAGCACAATCAGTCCTAATCCAGACTAGGTAATTAATTTGATCCCTCAGACTTTAATGCTTACAAAAGCAGCCAATTTTAAATGAAGATAGTATCCCTTAGTACTTTTGACACCCAAGGTGGTGCGGCACGAGCTGCTTACCGACTGCATCAAGGCTTAAATCAAATTTCCGTTGAATCTTGGATATTATCAAAGTTAAAATACAGTCAAGATCCGCAAGTGATTGGTGCCAAGACGACTTCAGGCATTGAACAAATCAAAACAGGATTAAGACTCACCTTAGATCAGTTACCCTTGAAACTCTACCGCAAAAGAGGTGAGCAGCTTTTTTCTCCTAACTGGCTACCATATAAAATAATTCCTCAAATCAACCAACTTAATCCCGACATCATCAATTTACATTGGGTAGGTGCAGGATATGTCCAAATTGAAACCTTGACTAAATTTAATCAACCTTTGGTTTGGACACTCCACGATATGTGGTCGTTTACAGGAGGATGTCATTATAATCAAGAATGTCTCAAGTTCACTATTTCCTGTGGTGCTTGTCCTCAATTGGGTAGCAGTAAAGATAAAGATCTGTCTCGCCAGATATGGAAACGTAAGTATAAAGCTTGGCAAGACTTAAATTTAACTGTTGTCACTCCTAGTCAATGGCTGGCTAATGCTGCTGGAGCAAGTAAACTGTTTGCTAACAAAAAAATCTCGGTAATCCCCTATGGCTTAGATATAGAGACCTATAGACCAATTGATCGCACGACCGCAAGAAAATTATTAAAACTACCAACCAATAAACAACTGATACTATTTTTATCCCTGAGTGCTACTAGCGATCGCCGAAAAGGATTCCATTTATTACAACCAGCTTTACAACAGCTTAGTCAGACTAGCTGGCAATCAGAATTAGAATTAATGGTTGTGGGGGCTTCTGAACCCAAAAATCCACCAGAATTAGGCTTTAAATCCCATTACTTGGGGGTTTTAAATGATGATCTGACCCTAGCACTAGCATATTCTGCTGCGGATGTTTTTGTGGCACCTTCGATTCAAGATAATCTACCGAATACTGTACTGGAGGCGATCGCTTGTGGAACTCCCTGTGTGGCATTTGAT
>CALLPS010000279.1 GCA_938015355.1 uncultured Pleurocapsa sp. | reverse complement strand
TGATTCAAAATCATGTTAATAAAACTGGCAGTCCTAAAGGAAAAGCAATTTTACAAGATTGGGACAACTATTTGGGTAAATTCTGGCAGGTTGTCCCCCCATCAGAAGCAGATCGTCCAGAAGCAGGGTCAACAGAGTCGAAAACTCTTACTTCTGTTTAATTCATAGCTTTACTGTTATATATTTTTTACCTCATAAAAAAGGTGCTTGTAAATTAAATTGCGATCGCCTTTTTTTTCTTGTTTCATTTCAATTTTGCCAAGTCGTATAATCAAAATTATGCTGCAATTTTACTATCATCCACTATCGCCTTTGTCTCGTCGTGTATGGATTGCTTTGCTCGAAAAAGAGATTCCTTTTGAATCAATAATTATTAACTTAAAAGAAAGAGAACAATTTAAACCTGACTTCCTGGTAATAAGTCCTTTTCATCATGTGCCAGTAATTATTGATGATGGGTTGCGAGTTTTAGAATCTCTGGCAATTTTAGATTATTTAGAAAACAAATACCCTGATAATCCTTTGCTGCCCCAAGATGCCGCACAACTAGCGAGAGTGAGAATGGTACAAATGGTAGCTAATAACGAGTTGTCTTCTGTAATAATTTCTCTGATTAGTGAAAGAGAAGATTCCCCAAAACTTGGGCAAACAAAAAGAAAAATCCAAAGGATACTAAAGTTTTTTGCAGAATTATTAGGGAATGATGATTATTTTGGTGGAGATAATATTTCCCTGGGAGATATTGTGGCAGGAAATGCCGTAATATTAGTCAATAAATTAGGTTTTGATCTTAGTCAAAATCAAAAGATCAAAGAGTGGTGCGATCGCCTAATGCAAAGAGAAGCCTGGCAAAAAACTCAACCGAATGATGAACAGGTGAAGATGTTTAAGCAAACACTACAGAAATTATTAAATTCTCAATCATAGTCTTGTAACCTAAAGGATGCCGCGACCCATATCATGTAGGGGCTTCACGTCCGATCGCTCTTAATAAATTTCTGCTATTTTAATTGTATTTCTGATATTAAAAGTCAAAGAGAGATAAATTAGTAATCATTGATGTAAACTAGATTTTGCTCACGATTAAGAGGATAATCATGGAGATAGAATATCCAGAAGATCTAAAATACCTAGATAGCCACGAATACGTTCGTTTTGATGGTGGAATCGCGACCATTGGAGTTAGTGCTTTTGCTCTCGATCAGTTAGGAGATGTCGTTTTTTTAGAGCTTCCTGAAATTGGTGATGCGATAGAAGTTGGCGAAACTCTGGGGACAATTGAGTCGGTGAAAGCGGTAGAAGATCTATATCCCCCCGTATCAGGAACAGTGGTTGAACGGAATGAAACAGCCATTGATGCCCCAGAGACTTTAGCTGAAGATCCTTATGGAGAGGGTTGGTTAATTAAGGTAAAAGTTGATGATCCTGAAGATGAGTTAGCCGATGCTCTCACTGCTAAAGAATATCGCGCTAGTGTGGAAGGCTTAGAAGAGTCTTGACACCCTACTATCTGCTTTAGGAGCAGAAACAAAGATCTTAGCTCGATCTATCTTCCCCATGTGAAACAATTTTATATTTATAGATGTGGGGATTCCCCTTTTCTTGGATCATTAGGCTATTTTACTGAAATTTATCATCAAAATCTTTAAACGACGACTTAGTGCAGCATCAAGCGGTAATCTTAGGTTAATTCTTGATAAATTAGTTACTCTTAATAGTAATAAAATTTGTTAATCTTTATTACAATTCGCCTAAACTATTAGTTTCAACTATACATAGACGATAAATTGCCGTTTTTTTACAGAAAGTCAAATTTAATAGATAGTATGGTCAACCTAAACTTTGCCCCAGAGTCCAAGATTGTGGAAAACAAAGCAAATTATAGTGATGAAAATTCTTTAAATCGGAGCACAGATTCCTTTGCATCAAGGCATATTGGAGCAAATGAGCAACAAATTCAATCAATGTTGCAAATTCTTGGGGTTAGTAGTTTAGAGGAACTAATCGACAAAACTATTCCAGCAGCAATTCGTCTCAATAAATCATTGAGTTTACCTGAAGCGCAAAGTGAATCGGCTGCCTTGGCTAGGTTAAAAACGATCTCCTCAAAAAACCAAGTTTATCGTTCTTTTATTGGCAGAGGTTACTATAACTGCATCACTCCAGCGGTTATCTTGCGTAATGTACTAGAAAATCCTGGCTGGTATACATCTTATACCCCCTATCAAGCAGAAATTGCCCAAGGAAGATTAGAAGCACTGCTCAACTATCAGACAATGATTGTTGACCTAACTGGGCTGGAAATTGCTAACTCGTCTCTATTAGACGAAGGGACAGCCGCAGCAGAAGCCATGAGTATGAGCTATGGAGTATGCAAGACAAAAGCTAATGCTTTCTTTGTGGATGCAGCTTGTCATCCTCAAACTATTGAAGTAGTTAAAACCCGTGCTTTACCTTTGGGTATCGAAGTAATTATTGATGATTATACTAACTTTGATTTTGCCACTCCAATTTTTGGCGCATTGCTACAATATCCCGCTACCGACGGCACGATCAATGATTACCAATCCTTTATTGACCAGGTACACGAAGCCAAAGCCTTAGCGACAGTAGCAGCAGATATCCTGAGTCTCACTTTATTGACTCCTCCAGGGGAATTTGGGGCAGATATTGCTGTGGGTAGTACTCAAAGATTGGGTGTCCCTTTAGGCTATGGTGGCCCTCATGCAGCTTATTTCGCCACTAAACAGAAGTACCAACGACAAGTACCAGGGAGAATTGTCGGAGTTTCTAAAGACGTTCACGGTCAACCTGCCCTACGTCTGGCATTACAAACTAGAGAACAGCATATCCGTCGGGAAAAAGCTACTAGCAATATTTGTACTGCTCAAGTATTACTAGCAGTAATTGCTTCCATGTATGCCGTTTATCACGGTGCATCAGGGATAAAAGCGATCGCCGAAAGAATTCATCTACTGACAGCAACCTTGGCAACAGGACTAGAAAAACTGGGTTACGAAGTTACCAATCAATCTTTCTTTGACACGATCAAGGTTAATACAGGAGATAAAAAAGCAGCGGATATTATCAAAATTGCGGCTGATCATCAGATAAACCTTCGTTGGCTGGATACTAATGCCATCGGTATTTCCTTAGACGAAACCACCAGTGAGCAAGATTTACTTAATATTTGGCAGAGCTTCGCGGATAGTACTGAATTACCATTTGAGGTTGCCGAATTATGGAATAATCAGTCTCCAACTATCAAGCAGCAAAGAACTAGTCCCTATTTGACTGACGAGGTATTTAATCGCTACCATTCCGAAACTGAATTACTGCGTTATCTGCACCA
Source organism: uncultured Pleurocapsa sp. (assembly GCA_938015355.1). Lineage (GTDB taxonomy): Bacteria > Cyanobacteriota > Cyanobacteriia > Cyanobacteriales > Xenococcaceae > Waterburya. The sequence goes on along the minus strand of CALLPS010000279.1, from coordinate 15,316 downwards.
GCTAGAAACTAAGGACTTATCTCTAACTACATCAATGATTCCTTTAGGATCTTGTACGATGAAGCTCAACGCTACAGCAGAAATGATTCCTGTAACCTGGGCAGAATTTGGCAATATTCACCCCTTTGCCCCTTTAGAGCAGACTCAGGGTTATCAAGCCTTATTTACTGAGCTAGAAGCATGGCTGGCAGAAATTACTGGTTTTGCGGGCATCTCTCTACAGCCTAATGCTGGCTCTCAAGGAGAATATGCGGGACTACAGGTAATTCGCCAATATCATTTATCGAAAGGGGAAGGACATCGTAATATTTGCCTAATTCCTGAATCTGCCCATGGTACTAATCCTGCTAGTGCGGTAATGTGTGGCATGAAGGTAGTAGCAATAAAATGCGATCGCAATGGCAATATCGACTTAAAAGATTTGCAAACTAAAGCGGAAAAGCATCAAGACAACTTGGCTGCTCTGATGGTGACTTATCCCTCTACTCATGGAGTATTTGAAGCAGAAATTAAAAGTATCTGTGCCATTGTTCATCAATACGATGGTCAAGTATACATGGACGGAGCAAACATGAATGCTCAAGTCGGTCTCTGTCGTCCTGGTGATTTTGGTGCAGATGTGTGCCACCTCAATCTCCACAAGACCTTTTGTATTCCTCATGGTGGTGGTGGTCCTGGAGTTGGGCCTATTGGAGTTATGCCCCATTTAGTGCCATTCTTGCCTGATACTCCCACAACACCTCAAGATGCTCAACCGATTGGAGCAATTTCTGCGGCTCCTTGGGGAAGTGCCAGTATTTTAGTTATCTCCTGGATGTACATTGCCATGATGGGAGAAGCGGGCTTAACCCAGGCGACAAAGGTGGCTATTCTCAATGCCAACTATATGGCAAAACGTCTGGAAACTTCCTATTCAGTGCTATTTAAAGGGGAGTCTGGTTTCGTCGCTCACGAATGTATTATCGATTTGCGTCCTCTGAAAAAACGGGCGGGAATTGAAGTAGATGATGTGGCAAAAAGACTAATGGACTTCGGTTTCCATGCCCCCACAGTATCTTGGCCTGTAATTGGCACCGTGATGATTGAGCCAACTGAAAGTGAGTCTCAAGAACAGCTAGACCGCTTCTGTGACGCGATGTTGGCTATCTATCAAGAGGCAGAAGCGATCGCCAATGAATCAATTGATGCTCATGATAACCCCCTGAAAAATGCCCCCCATACAGCAGAATCTTTGATTTGCGGTGAATGGTCACACCCCTATAGTCGTGAGCAAGCAGCTTACCCTGCGCCTTGGACAAAAGAACACAAATTTTGGACTTCTGTGGGCAGAATTAACAATGCTTATGGCGATCGCAATTTAGTTTGTTCTTGTATCGGTATGGAGGCTTATAAGGGATAAGGGATAAGGGATAAGGGATAAGGGATAAGGGATGAGGGATAAGGGATGAAGGATAAGGGATGAAGGATAAGGGATGAAGGATAAGGGATGAGGGATGAGGAGTTACTGGAGTTATTATCTCCTCTGCCTCTCTGTATCTCTAGTCATGATTGATATTTAGCCAAAATGCTGCAAACAATCGAAGAGACTTCATCAGGGGCTTCAATCATCCCTAAGTGTCCGCAATTTTCAATTTGGAATACGTTTCTTTCTTCTGATGTAAATAAGTGATGGAAACTAGCCAAATGATTGACATATTTTATTTCCATTACCTTATCTTTGTCTCCTGCAATAAAATAAGCTGGTTGTTGTAGACGAGCAACCAATTGAGTAAGTAAATGAACTTCAGACTCGGTAGTAGATTCTAGTAATGCGCCGAGAGCTGCTTCCCCATCAGCTTGAATAAAATCAAGTACTCTTTGACGACCCCATTTCATCTTCAAAGGACGAGCTACCATCATTCTGGAAAACAACAGATCTAAACCAGGAATAAAGGTCAACCAGCGGGGACGAAAATTTACTAGCTGTTGACCTGCACTCCGAAAACGTTCAAATTCTTCTTTGAGATAAATCCCTCCTCCAGCATTAAGGCAAAATACTCCTTTGACTATCTTTGGATAAAGATCGGCTGTCCACAGAGCGATACTACCCCCTAATGAATGTCCCACTAACCATGCTTGTTTTATCTCTAAGCTTTCTAACAAACATCCTAGATCATCGGCATAACTATTCAGACTATAATCTTGAGGGTTATCAGTATTAAAACTGACATCTACTCCCGAGGAGAAATCTGTAGTGGATGATTCTTCAACTAAGACAGGCTTTGATTTCTTGCCCTCTGATGACTCAGAAATTTGCGACTCGCCAAAACCTCTTGCGTCATAGATTAAACATTGATATTCAGATTTTAAAAGCTGTACCATAGGCTGCCAATAATGACGGCTCAATAGCCAGCCATGTATAAATACCAACACTGGCAATTTGGGGTTGGCAACAGGGGCAGTTAGCTCATAGATGTGGGGTGTTTCCAGTATTTTTATGGATGGCATTTATCTATCGTATCATCACAATCTCAGGGAACTTTAGATTTAATCTTGTGTCAATTTCAGGGGAGGTATCATCAGTTGTCATCTCAAATGATGAGGTCTAATTGATCAATCAAATTTCGGCATCTTAGCCTTATCGACAAGTTATTTGGGTGAGATTCTTACTTTCTCTCAACAGTTTTTCTCCCTAAAAATGTTTTTGCGTCAGAAAATAGACTAATATAACAGACATATCAAGTTAAAAACCACAAATCAGTAAAGCCACATCGGCATGGTCTTTTGGAAAAAATTGTTTAGCAATTCGGATGTAGTAGCTGCCTCGGAAACTACCGAATTTAATGGAGAGTTATTAAGCTTAGAAAACCAAAGCGCATCTGAGCCTCAAATCGTATTTAGTACTGATCGTGATATCGACTTTTATGAGCTTGAGGAACTTTGCGATCGCGTTGGTTGGGCGCGTCGTCCTTTACGTAAAGTTAAAAAGGCGATCGATCATAGTTTTTTGGTTGTTTCTATGTGGGAAGTTAAAGGGAAAAAGCGTCGTTTAATTGGTTTTGCTCGCGCTACTTCTGATCATGCCTTTAATGCGACTATCTGGGATGTGGTAGTTGATCCCAAATTTCAAAGTCAGGGTTTGGGTAAAGCAATGATGAAATACGCTATTAATCAATTACGTAGTGCAGACATTAGCAACATTACCTTATTTGCCGATCCTCAAGTAGTCAAGTTTTATCAAAGATTGGGCTTTATTTTAGACCCCGAAGGTATTAAAGGGATGTTCTGGTATCCAGACTAATTAATAGGGGATGAAGGATGAGGAATGAAGAGTAAGTAAATATATCTCTTGTACTTGCTACGGTGACAATTAAAGTTGCGTTACAATTCTTAACAGAAGTGATAATTGAGTTGAGAGTATGAAAACAGCTTTAGTTACTGGAGCATCATCGGGAATTGGTGAGACATTTGCCAGGGAGTTAGCATCTAAGAAAACCAACTTAGTGTTAGTAGCGCGATCGCAAAATAAGCTAGAAAAGCTAGCAAAGGAATTAAGCAGTCAACATCAAATACAAGCAGAAATAATAGTTCAAGATTTAACAGAGGTTGCAGCAGGACAAGTAGTATTCGATAAAGTGCAAGAGAAAGATTTAAGCATTGATCTATTGATTAATAATGCGGGTTTTGGCGACTATGGAACATTTTGCGATCGCCCATTAAGTAAGCAAATGGCAATGGTGCAACTCAACATTAGCGCAGTAGTTGAACTAACTGGCTTGTTTTTACCTCAGATGCAACAAAGAGGTAGTGGTGCAATTATTAATATCTCTTCTATTGCAGGTTTTCAACCCATACCCTATATGTCTGTTTATGCGGCAACTAAAGCCTTTGTATTGAGCTTTAGCGAGGCATTATGGGCAGAAAATAAGGATCTTGGGGTTAAAGTTTTAGCTGTATGTCCTGGCCCAACGGAATCTGAATTTTATAACCGCGCGGATTTTCCAGATTCAGCTACAGGATTAGATGGGATGACCATGGCAACCTCGGAAAAAGTTGTTCAAGAAACCTTTAAAGCACTCGAACAAGGTAAATCTAATGTAGTGGCAGGAGGATTTGCCAACCAACTAATTGTTAATTTACCGAGATTAGTCCCCAGAGATTTATTAGTCGATGTCGTCGGTAAACAATTTAAGAAAATTTAATTTAATTCCTTATCTCTACATGCGGCTAACTATGCGCCTTTATCTCTCATCCCTTATCCCTCATCCCTCATCCCTCATCCCTTATCCCTTATCCCTTATCCCTTATCCCTCATCCCTTAAAACATTGTCACTGCAATTAGTTTTTTCGTAGAATTTCAGTAGAGAAAAAGTTTAATTTTCTGGCTCATCAACTTATTACCGAGATAAAACAAACATAGGTGCAGTAATGTATTTAGTCACTGGCGCAACAGGATCATTAGGACGTAGAATTGTCCGACAATTAAAAGAGGACGATCAGGCAACTAGAGTTTTCGTTCGCTTATCATCCCATTTTAGTGAATTAGAAGATCGTGGGGCAGAAATCTTTATCGGAGACTTAAAGTTAGAGCGAGATATTATCAAAGCTTGTGATGGCATACAATACATCATTAGTAGCCACGGTGGCAATGATGCTCAGGCTCTAGACTATAGAGCCAATATAGATTTAATCGATCAAGCCGTTGCTCAGAATGTTAAACATTTTGTATTTATTTCTGTCTTAGGTGCAGATCGAGGTTATCAAGACTCAACTACCTTCAAAGCCAAGCGAGAAGTTGAAAAATATCTCATCGATAGTGGCTTAAACTACACAATCTTAAGACCTTCAGGATTTGCTAATAATTTAATCCCTCTTGCTGAGAGATTTCGGGATACAGGTATCTATTTTTCTATTGGCGAGCAACAAAATCGCACCTCCATAGTTAGTACTGATGATTTAGCTAAAATTGCGATCGCATCCACCCAAATAGAAGCGGCAAAAAATCAGATATTTGCTGTTGGTGGGCCAGATATACTCAAAAGAGAAGATATTTCCCGCATTTTTGCTCGTTTATTTAATCAAGAACCACTCATTATCAATCCTCCTTTACAATTGTTCGATGGTTTACGTATGGGAATTGGTCTAATTAACCCTCAGTTAAATAAATCTTTAGGCACTTTGCGAACTCTCTTAGCCCATGAATTTTTCTGTACGACGGAAGAAGTTTCTCGTTTAGAATCTACTTTTAATCTCAAAATGGAATCTCTCGAAAGTTTTCTGAGACGTTATGTTGGACAGTAATCAGTTAACATTTAGAAAGTTCGTTATTTCTATATAGGTCAAAGATAAAGACAAAATGAATCCTTAAACAGTAAGTAAAAATCATTGACATGGGTAATAAATTATACTTATTACTTATTACTTATTACTTGTTTCAATGACTCAACCAAGTATTTATATTGCAATAACCAGCCACGGTTTCGGTCATGCTGTACGAGCAGCTACAGTAGCGGAGAAGTTGCAGCAGTTACGTCCCGATATTGCTCTAACTTTTGTCACAGTAGCTCCAGAATGGTTGCTAAGGTCATATGTAAAGGGAGACTTTGTCTATCGTCAGCAAGTTTTTGATGTAGGAGTAATTCAAAGCGATAGCCTGACCATGAATAAACCTGCAACCTGGAGCAAGATGCAAGAAATTATTGCCCAGCAAGATCGCATTATTACGGAAGAGTCTAAATATATTCAGGACAACAACATCGGGTTGATCTTGGCTGATATCCCTGCATTAGCTGTCCCTATTGCCCATGCTGCGGGAATTCCCTGTTGGATGATGAGTAACTTTGGTTGGGACTTTATCTATCGTGATTGGGGAGCAGAATTTAGCGAAATTGTCACCTGGATTGAAAAATATTATCATAATTGCGATCGCCTTTTTCGCTTACCTTTAGCTGAATCTATGAGCGTATTTCCGACTATTACTGATGTTGGGTTAACAGGAAGTCAGCCGCAGTTTAGTAATAATGAGTTACGTCAAAAATTCAATTTAACTGCATCTAAAGAAAAAACCATCTTGTTGACTTTTGGTGGCTTAGGATTGCAAGCTATTCCTTACCATAATCTACAACGTTTCCCCGATTGGCAATTTATAACATTTGATCGTGCTGCACCAGATTTACCTAATCTATTGAAGATCAAGGATAATACTCTACGTCCTTTAGATTTCATGCCCGTCTGTGGCAGAATCTTCTCTAAACCAGGTTATAGTACTTTTTCAGAAGCTCTATGTTGTGATGTTCCAATTGTTTCTCTAACCCGTGAAGACTTTCCTGAAGCACCATTATTGTTAAACGGGATTCAGGATTGTTCTCAGCATCAAATTGTGCCGACTGAGGAATTCTTTAAGGGAGACTGGAGTTTTTTACATCAGGATTTGCTACCTCCCCGCAAAACAGAGCGTCTAGCTAAAGACGGCGCAGAAACTATTGCCCAAGAAATATCTAATTACTTTTGATTAATATAAGAGCAACAAAGTAAAGCTATGTTAAAAAACAGCTTAATTGTTCTATATACTCCAAAACATACCAGAATATTACGTGGGTGTATTATTTAAGAGCAAGTAATGTAGGAAAAATTTAACGATTAAAATCCCGCTCAATTTTTTTAATGTCTAATTCGGCTGGCTTGGGGGATTTTTTGACACCATTATTAGTCGTATTGGGCGAGATTACTGATTGCACCCCTTCAATAGTAGAAATCATGCTGCGGGGGTCCATAAACATTACCTTGCTACTTTCACTATTGCCAATTTCTTTGCCCATTTCTAAATAGTTTTGTGCCAATAAAAACTGTAAGGCTTCATGAGCATTAGGATCACTTTTAAGCTTTTCGATGACAATTTTCATGGCTTCGGCAGTAGCTTCCGCTTTGAGGATCTTCTCCTGACGTTCACCTTGGGCTTTTAAAATAATTGCCTGTTGTTGGGCTTCTGCTTGCAAAATAGCTGCTTTTTTCGCTGCTTCTGCTTCGAGTAGTTTTGCCTGAGCTTCCCCCTGAGCCGAATTAACCGCCGAATCCCGATGCCCTTCAGAGGTTAAAATATTGGCACGCTTTTGTCTTTCCGCTGCCATCTGCAATTCCATGGAATCTTGCACTGCTTTAGAAGGCATGATGTCTCGCAATTCTACTCTGGTTACTTTAACCCCCCAAGGATCGGTAGCAATATCCAGCTCCCGCAGCAGAATTTCATTAATTTCGGTACGAGCAGTAAAAGTTTGATCTAGCTCCAATTGACCCATTTCTGAGCGAATTTGCGTTAAAACCATATTCACCATGGCATCTCGCAGACTTTCTACCTTATAAAAAGCCTTATACATATCCATGATGCGCCAGTAAACTACGGCATCAACAGTAATACTTACATTATCGCGGGTAATACAAGATTGAGCAGGAACATCAAGAACTTTTTCTCGAATGGTATCTTTATAAACAACTTTATCAATAAAAGGAACCATGAAATTTAATCCTGGCTCTAGTTTCTTTTTATAACTACCTAAACTCTCTACTAAATATTCTTCCTTCTCTTTAACAATTTTGACCGATCCCGCCAGAGTTGAAGAACCCAAAATCAACAAAACTAAGGTTAAAAACTGTCCCATAATTTACTTCTCCTAATTATTAATTAAATCGAATATTTTTTTAGATTGCTTCAGTTATAACTCTTCTTTCAAGATCCAAATTAAAACTTATCTTTAAGTCTATTCTTGATCTAACATTTTGCAAGGTAAAACAATCAAAGTAGTTCCTTCTTTCCTCATGATAAAAACAGCTTCATTGGGGGCAATGTCCCTAGTTTCATCAGCACACTTTGCTCGCCAAGAGTTGCCTTCATATAAAACTCTTCCTGCACTCCCTGCGGGAATTCCGCTAATTGCGATCGCTTCAGCATCATCTCCCGTAATTGAGATCTTACGTTTGGGGGTAAATAAACGTCGTGACAAGATAGTCAATCCCGTAGCAAAAATCAACCAGAGACCCATCAATAAAGTATAGTGTGGCAAAAATAAAGATATGATCGCCACTAACAAAGCAGCAATACCCATCATGAAGCTGACAAAAGCAGTAGGGAAAACAAATTCCATAGAACAAAGAATTCCCCCGACAATTATCCAAATAAGAGTGGGATTGAGCATAAGCAATTTACGGAAATATTTAAAATTTTAGGTTGAGGTAAATAGATCTAAACATAAGCTACCGTCTCCATTCTAACCACTACAAATATCAAGCTGCATGTAAGTAATCAATACTTAATTTTGCAGCCTGAATTTAGTAACCTCATCTAATTAAATCACTAAAGACTTCTTGAACCGCAGGGTGAATAATTTGTCCATTTTTGATGTTTAATCCTGCTGCTAAAGCCTGATCCTGCGCTAAAGCTGACAAACCATGATTAGCTAGCTGCAAAACATAGGGCAAAGTGCTATTGTTCAAAGCTTGAGTCGCTGTCCAAGGAACTGCTCCAGGCATATTCGGTACACCAAAGTGAACGACTCCTTCATCTTCGTAAGTCGGCTGTGTATGGGAAGTCGGATGCAGAGTTTCAATACAACCCCCCTGATCTACTGCCACATCTATAATTACTGAACCTGGACGCATTTGAGCAACCAAACTACGAGATACCAAAATTGGGGCTTTTTTGCCGACTACTAATACTGCTCCAATCAGTAAATCCGCATCCTTAACCGCCTGTTCAATTTGGGCAGGTGTACTGTAAAGCAATTCTACTCTCGAACCAAAGAGATTTTCCAGATAGCTCAACCGTTCCAGATTTATATCAATGATTTGGACTTTTGCTCCTATCCCCACAGCCATCTTCGCCGCTTCTGTGCCGACAACTCCTCCGCCTAAGATGACTACTTTGCCTGGGCTAACTCCTGGGACACCACCGAGTAATACACCTCTACCACCCTGCTGCTTTTCCAAGTATCTAGCACCAAATTGAACAGATAATCGACCCGCAATAATGCTCATGGGAGTCAAGAGGGGCAACATCCCGTTACTTAATTCTACAGTTTCATAGGCGATCGCTGTAGTCCCAGATTTCATTAACGCTTCGGTTAACTTGCGGTCTGCTGCTAAATGGAGATAGGTAAATAAAAGCTGTTCTGATTTGAGGTATTGATACTCACTGCTTAAAGGCTCTTTCACCTTAATCACTAACTCTTTATTCCAAGCTTGGGCTGCATCAGTTACAATTTTTGCACCAGCTTCTTGATACTCTCTATCTGTAAATCCAGAGCCGATTCCTGCCTTGGTTTCGACATACACCGTATGATTTTTGGATAATGCCTGGACACTATTGGGAGTTAAGCCCACACGAAATTCTTGGTCTTTAGTTTCTTTGGGAACACCTATTTGCATTTCGTTTATCCCATCGGGTAATGAATCAATACTTTACTAGTTATACAAAATTGACCGTGCTTTGTCTGAAGATAAATCACATATCTCTTTTTCTCTTTAATCCAATTCAGGTTGAAATTTACTTAAGAAACAGTTTCTTAAGGGTGTACAGCACAACTAAGAACTAAACACTTTGAAAAAAAGCTGCAAAAAAAGCTAAGAAAGCTGCTACATTTGAGTATGGATAAATGCTGTTTTGCATTAATAAACCTTTTAAATAAATTAATAGTTGTAACGGAGATTGGGTTATGGACTGGCGTGTAATAGTAGTATTAGCACCTTTGGCGATCGCTGCTAGTTGGGCTATATTTAACATTGGTAGCGCAGCTTTGGCACAAGCACAAAAATACTTCAGCAACGAAGGATAAAGGAGCTTTACTCTTAGCTATCAGCTATTAGCTTTTTAAATACTTGTTATTAAGTCAAAATTTTCAAATCACATTGTTTCCATGTTCAGGTAAATGCCCTTGTGATTTATCCGAACATGGGGACTTGCTCTCGGATGAGGAGATACCTTTATTCAACAATGCCACAAAATTATAAATATAATCAGCTCCCCGACTAAGTATTGTCACGATCTTAGTCGGTTTTTTCTTGCAATCCTTCTATATCAATAATAATAGTTTGCTAAAGCTCGAATTTCGGAGACAATATTTAAACGGATTAAGCCGAGTAGAATGTTGCAGGGAGATTAAGCGAGAGTGAGTCGAACTATTTCCAATGAGCCAAATTATCAATTTGAGGCTTCAGATTATCGTTGGCGATTTTGGGCAACTGTACCAATCTATCCCTACAGTAAACGGCGTACCATTCGTCGCGAGGTCTTAAAAGATACTATTTGGACATTTGATCAGCTTCAGGGAATTTTTTATGTCGTCGTACCGATTCGTATGACCATAATTAAGCTGGAGGCTGGGGGATTATTGGTATATGCTCCTGTTGCCCCCACCAAGGAATGTCTGCGTCTTGTCCAAGAATTAGTAGAATGCCATGGCGAGGTGAAATACATTATTTTGCCTACAATTTCGGGATTAGAACACAAAAACTGTGTTGGCCCTTTTGCCCGTCAGTTTCCTCAGGCTACGGTATATGTTGCTCCCCAGCAGTGGAGTTTTCCTCTTAACTTACCCCTTAGCTGGCTGGGGTTTCCTGCGGGGCGAACTAAAATCTTGCCTCTGGATAGTAGTCAAACTCCTTTTGCCACTGAATTTGATTACGCTATCTTAGGAGAGATCGATCTTAGATTAGGGCAATTTTCTGAGGTAGCTTTTTTCCATAAGCGATCGCAAACTTTACTCGTAACCGATTCCTTGGTGTCAATCCCCGAGTCACCACCAGAAATTATTAAGCAAGATCTTTTTCCCTTACTATTTCATGCCCGAGAAGATGCCCAAGAGCCAATTACAGACACTCCAGCAAATCGCCTTACAGGTTGGCAGAGAATTTGCTTATTTGCCATGTATTTTCGCTCCAGTGTTCTCGAAATCCCCTCCCTCGGAAAAACTCTAAAGGATGCTTGGCGATCGCCAAATAAATCCGCTCAAACCTATTGGGGACTATATCCCTTCGACTGGCAACCTAATTGGAAAGACTCCTTTAATCAGTTACGCGGAAATGGTCGTCTCTTAGTTGCACCGATCCTCCAAACTCTAATTCTTAATCGCGCTCCCCAGGAAACTCTTCAGTGGGTAGATAAAGTTGCTAGTTGGAATTTTAATCAAGTAATTCCTTGTCATTTTACGGCGATAGTTAATGCCCAACCTCAAGAATTTCGTCAAGCATTTAGTTTTTTAGAAGGGAATAATCAGCCTAGTTTACCAGAAGCTGATCTAAAAACCCTCCAAAATATTGATGCCTGGCTATATAAACCTGGTATTATTCCTCCCCCAAAAATCAAGAGACAATAGATTATTTTCTATCGTAAACTCTCATATCATACGTAATTGATCTTACTTTACTGAGAAATACTTCCAAAAATAAACTTTGGTCGAGTATTTTGGTACCCTTAATATCTGAATTATTTTTCTCAAAAAAGTAACCATAAAAGTAAGTTTCAACCAGCATCTTGTTAAACCAAAATAGTTACATAAAATGATAACCATAGAAGAAGCCTTATATCTCGTTGATAATGCGATCAAACCAGAAAGATTAAACTCTATTCAAGAGCTAATTTTGACTCAATGCTGGTCTGGCAAAACCTATCAAGAAATTGCTGATTCCTCTGGTTATGACCCTGATTATGTGAGAGTAGTTGGTTCTCGCCTCTGGCAACTTCTGTCTGAATCTTTTGGGGAAAAAATTACAAAAAATAACTTTCGCTCAATCTTACGACAACAGTCAGGAAGTATTGAGGATAAAAATAGTGTTGGGGGAAGTATTTCCGCTTTAGAATTACCAAATACTCCAGTTCCCTTAGATTCTGCCCTATATATACAGCGTCCTCCTACAGAGTTTCAGGCTTTTGAGGAAATTGTTAAACCAGGAGCATTAATTAGAATCAAAGCTTCTAAGCACATGGGTAAAACATCTTTAGTGATGAGAATTTTGGCTCATGCTCAGTCTCGGGGTTATCGTACTGTGAGGTTAAATTTGCTTCAGGCAGAAGATAAAGTGTTGGGGGACTTAGAACGATTGCTGCGCTGGTTTTGTGCCAACATAACTCTACAGTTGGGTATTGAATCTTTACTAGACGATTACTGGGATGAGGATTTAGGATTCAAAGTTAGCTGTACTACCTATCTCCAAGGATATATTTTAGGTCAGTTAGATAGCCCTTTAGTGGTGACTATTGATGAAGTAAATCGGCTTTTTAAGTATCCTCAAGTGGCGCAAGAATTTTTACCTTTATTACGTTTCTGGCATGAGGAAGCTAACAATATTCCTATTTGGCAGAAGTTTCGTCTCATTGTCACTCACTCAACCGAAATTTACATTTCTCTCAATCTCAATCAATCTCCATTTAACGTCGGACTATCTCTAAAATTAGAGGAATTTGATCGGCAACAAGTACAAGAATTAGCCAAGCGATATGAGTTAGATCAGGATAAATTTAACATCACTCCAGAGCAAATCAACTCTCTCTCCCAAATCGTTGGCGGTCATCCTTATTTGATCAATCTGGCATTTTGTCATCTAATTACCAAGGATAACGACATCGGTAAAATGATTCGTGAAGCGCCCACTGATGCAGGAATATTTCGCGATCATTTACGCGGTTACTTAATTACCTTAAATAATTATGCCGAACTGGCAACAGCTTTTAAGCAAGTAATTCAATCTGATGATGAAGTTATACTCAATTCCATCTCGGCTTATGAATTAGAAAGTATGGGACTAGTCAAGTTAAAGGCTAATGCAACAGTTCCTTCCTGTGAACTATATCGAATTTATTTCCGCGATCGCCTATAGTGATTTTTGACAATATTCTAGAAGAAACTAGCTATAATTGAAATCCACTTTCAGAAGAAATGTATCTCACAATACATTGCTTTTTTAGAAAATAAGTGTAATATAGATTACACTTGCCTTGATAAATAACTTTAAATAATCTACCCACAACCATAAGTAACTTCAGATTGTTATCCCATACAAAATCAATTCTCGGTTACTTACTTTAGGGTTTTTTAGTAAAAATAATGCTTGAATTGGTACAAAAGGACGCTGTACTTATTAAATCTAAAGATAATATTAAAAAAAATAAATTACTGTGCTATCCTTTTAGCATTCTAATGAGTTTAAATTAATAGTTTATTTTGCCCTGACACCAAAGTGATGCTGTCGGAGACAATCATTAACCAACATAAAATATCTAGTTTAGTGAACAATTCTGCGATCGAATATTCATGCAGTAGTGCCTTTCCCCTAGTGATCAAAAATGACTTGAAAAGTAGAACCCAAGATGAGGTAGTACACCAAGAGTCAGTAGAAGAAAAAAGATTGCTTCAGGCTCTAGGGGAAAGCGAACAACGTTATGCTCTTACTACTCAGGTAGTCAATGATGGACTTTGGTCATGGGATTTAAGTTGCGATCAGGTTGATTATTCACCTCGCTGGAAGTCAATGGTAGGTTGTCAGGAATGGGAAATTAATAATAGTCCTGTGGAGTGGCTAGTGAGAGTTCACCCAGCAAACATTGAAAAATTGAAGCAAAATTTGGTTGACTGCTGGCAGGAAAAAATTACTCAGTTTGCCATGGAATATTCTTTGCTACATAAAGATGGGCAGTATCGTTCTATGTATTGTAAATGTATGGTCATGACTAATGCTCAAGGAGAAGTGAGTCATTTAATTGGTTCTCAAGCTGACACTACGGATCGCAAAGATCTAAAAGACCAGCTGAATTATGACGCGATCCGTGATAAGTTAACTAATCTTCCGAATTGCCAGTTTTTTATTAGTAAGCTCAAAGAATTATCTCAACTCAAACAAAATCCAGATTATTATTTTGGGGTTTTGTATTTAGATTTAGATCAATTTAAAAATGTCAATTACAGCTTTGGATACTTAGTGGGAGATCGTCTACTGATTGAAATTGTGGAGAGGCTCAAATCTTGCCTGGGAACTCAGGATCTACTAGCTCGATTGGGTGGAGATGAATTTGCCATCTTACTAGTAAGTTCTGCGCCAGCAGATTATCCGTCACAAGTAGCTTCTCGTATCCAGCAGGAGTTTTCTGAACCCATCAAAATTGCGGAACATTCGATTCTGATTAGCACTAGTATTGGGATCGATGCCTCCTTCTCTTTAAATAGTTGCTCTGGGGAAAATAACCTTGATCTAATTGAATCTCTAAAAAATGCAGAAATTGCCATGAATCAGGCTAAGATCAATGGTCAGGCATGTAATCGCCGATTTGAGTCTTGGAGTTATCTGCAAGCCTTAGAAAAATCTAAATCAGAAGACAATTTAAGAAAAGCAATTGAGCAACAACAGTTTGAACTACATTATCAGCCCATTGTTAGGTTAGAAGATCATCAACTTGTGGGATTTGAAGCGTTGATTCGTTGGCATCATCCTGAACGGGGTTTAGTTCTTCCAGGGGATTTTATTCCTCTGGCAGAGGATACAGGATTAATTAACCCGATTGGCTGGTGGGTTTTGCGTTCGGCTTGTTTACAAATGGTGCAGTGGCATCAGGAATATCCCGCTGCTGAGTCAATATTTATTAGCGTTAATATTACGGGGCGACAATTATCGCAACCCTATGGAGGGGATATAATTGCCCAAATTATGACAGAAACAGGTTTGAATCCCCACTGTCTCAAGTTAGAGATCACGGAAAGCGAGATTATTGAAAATATAGATTTAGTTTCGTTGACGATAGAAAAATTAAAAAACTTGGGAGTGCAGCTATCAATGGATGATTTTGGCACAGGCTATTCCTCTTTGAGTTATCTCCAGTATTTACCTGTGGACACCTTAAAAATTGATCGTTCTTTTATTCAAAATATGGAAAAAGATTGCCATCAATTAGAATTAGTCAAGACCATTATCAAGCTGGCAGAAGTGTTTGATTTAGATTTAATTGCCGAGGGAATTGAGAGTGAGGCACAGAGTAATCAGTTAATGGAGTTTAAATGCAAGTATGGACAGGGATATTTATTCTCCAAGCCCGTGACAAATGCGATCGCTGCTACCTTGTTAGAGTGAAAGGATAAAGGATGAGGGATGAAGGATGAAGGATGAAGGATAAATTTACACTCTCAAGCTGAATGTCCTAAGGTAGATCCGTCAATGTAGGTTTTATCTAATTATTAATTGATCAAATCTTTGAATTTAATGTATGTAGATCAAATATATAGATCAAGACATTTCCAACATCTTTTGAATTGGTTTCAATGCATCAACACGAATATCTTCAGGCAAAATAATTTCTGGGGCT
>CALLPS010000278.1 GCA_938015355.1 uncultured Pleurocapsa sp. | reverse complement strand
TGTCCTAGATGAACTAATTTTACTCGGCTAGTTTCTGGAGAAGAATGATGCCCTGGCGACTCAGCTAATTTTTGCTGACCTCTAAAGTTCATCGCCATTGGTGGAGCAAATAACTTATCTAGCTGTTTCCAGCCTTGAGCTAATGTCCCTGTAATCCAGCTACTCAAACTCGTCATCTGAATTGGCGTAGCACGCTTTTGCTGACTTAAATAGGTAGGGAACTTTACTATAGGTTCTAATTGATTTAAGGGTATTTCAGTTTGGTTTACCTGGCGCATAAACCCTAACACGGTTCCTGTTTTTAAAGATTCATCGAGCATAATGACCACATAGCCAATTCTTTCTGACCACACTTCTGCTGGAATAGTAACTGTTGTTTGACCAGCTAAAACTACACGGCACTCTAGTTTCCCATAGCCAGGAATTTGTAGATCGGCGACATCCATCATGACTTGAGCAATAGGATTCCAGCTATCACTATCCTCTAAACTTGTCGACCAACCAATAGAATTCAGATAAGAGTTTACTGTAGATACTGCCAAAGTATTAAGGTAGACTTGCTTGGCTTTGCTCCCTTGAGATTGATAACGACGAAATTTATCAGCTTGAATATGAGCAAATAACGGAATATTAATGTGAAATATTTCAGATTTGGTGTTTAAAATCATAATTTTATTTTCTCTATTTCTCAAGCTGGATATCTAAAAATACTTTTTTAATTCTGTATTTAGTAATGGAGCAAAACGACGACACCAGCGATTGTAAAAACTGCTTAAGGTGGGAACAGGAATATCTAGCTGTTGAGAAATATTTTCCCAACTTTGCCCTGAAAATTTGGCTAACGCTATTTTGGTAAAATTAGCATCAGATCTATTTCTAATATGGGTAGTCAGGAAAATGTCATCAGGGTCTTGGATGAGATATTCTCTGATTATTTGAGATATATCTGGAACATTTTCTGGCTGTTTTGTTTGCTCTAGAATTTGCGAAGAAGGGATTTCAAACTTAGCATATCTGTTGTGTCTTTCATAACACTTGAGGACTGATTTGTCTAATTTAAAATTAACCCAGTTGATAAACTTTTTATTTCCTCGATTAGGATCATACAAGTCAATATTCAAGCAAACATAGCATAAGGTTTCAGTTACAGCTTCTTCATAAATAGTTTGATACAAATTAGCAGAAAACTTTTGAACATGAGGTCTGCAAAGTCTTCCTGATAGTTTTATTGCCCTGACTAATTCTGTTAAAGCGTAAGTTCTTAACTCGCTATTGATTAAAAAACTTTGAGCAGCCAAACCCATCTTTTTTAGCTGCTCATCATCAAGGATTTTCTGAAAAATACTAGTTTGTAATTCATATAAATATCCAGGAGCGAGTTGCTTTATATTTAAGTTTAGTTTTGTTTCTTCATGTGACTCCGATAAGATTAAATATTGACTTATATGATTGGTTATTTGCTTTTTTGCCTGGAGGTATATTTCCTGATAGACTCCATTTAAAGGTGTCCCATTAAACCGACGACACAAAGGTCGCGATCGCAAAATTGTAGCTGCAATTTGATTGATAGCTAGCAATCTCTGTTGATTATTATTAATCGTTGGAACCTCTAGCAAAAGCTCTTTAACTAGCTGATGTCGCTCCTGTTCAAATTTATTGACACTACTCATTGACAACGGCTTGCTTAAAACTAATTAGTCTTTGGCTATTCATTACTTCCTTCCATCACCGTTAATTTATATCTTTTGTTGTAAAACTTAATATATAGAGAATTTTAGACCAGATCGGGAACTGTAATATCTTGGTTACTTAACATCTTAAAAGCATACTATTAGTATAGATTCCCTCAAACGATCAAAGCTGACAATCCTTGATGTTTAAACACCGTGCTGAAGGAAAATGAAGCAACAATTACCTCAATTCAACAATTCGCTCCTATTTGATTTAGCTTTGACTCATAGTTCTTATGCAAATGAACATCCTGAATTTTTAGGAGACAACGAACGACTAGAATTTCTCGGGGATGCTGTTTTGGGCTTTGTTGTTGCCGAGATGCTCTATAGAATGTATCCGACGATTAACGAGGCTCAACTAACTCATTTGCGATCGCGTCTAGTTGACGAAAAACAGTTGGGCAGACTGGGTGCAGAATATGGTTTGGGTGAACTAATGCGCCTCGGAAAAGGAACAGCCAAAGAAGGTGGTAGAGATAATCCTTCCCTACTCAATGATACTTTTGAAGCTACCTTGGGCGCCTATTTTCTAGATGCTGGAATTGAATCTGTTCGTCGCTATATCCTGAATATTTTTCAACCCCTGGCGAAACAGTTGGTAAATGATTCTCTTGCGGCTCAAGGTTATAAAGAAGAGGGTGTATCACAACTCCAAGAAACCTTTGTCGATAGTAAAAATCGCTTACAACAATGGGCTCTAGCTAACTATAAGACCAAACCTGAATATCAGATTATTGACGAATCGGGTCCAGATCATGCCAAGCGATTTACGGCTCAAGTATCAATCAATAGCCAACTTTATGGCGTTGGCACCGCTTGTCGAAAGCAGGAAGCAGAAAAAAGAGCCGCTGAAGCAGCCTTAGATAAGGTTAAATCAATCTAGTAGATCGAGGCATAAATAAAATAAATAATTATTTAACAAAAAAACATCTAAGAGTGATGCTAATAGCCAAATAAAATGGTACCATTTTATACATTACAGGAGAAAATTCGGACTATCCTGTATGAGTACCATTTTTGGGTACATTACAGTTCGTGGGACTCCAAAGGTATCAGTGTTTACTGGTGCCTTTTTCTTATTTTTGAGGAACTCCAAAGATTTCAGGGCTTATCAATATGGTACTATTTTATATATTACAGGAGAAAATTCGGACTATCCTGTATGAGTACCATTTTTGGGTACATTACAGTTCGTGGGAC
>CALLPS010000277.1 GCA_938015355.1 uncultured Pleurocapsa sp. | reverse complement strand
TTTACCTTATCAAGATCGAGAAAACTTACCCTATTCTCTAACCGCTTGTGATTTATCTTTAGTAAGTATTGCACCTGGTTTAGAAGGAGTAATTGCTCCTAGCAAAGTATATGGTATTATGGCTGCGGGTAAGGCGATCGCTGCTATTTGTGAACCTAATTCTTACTTGCGTCAACTTATAAATAAGGCGAATTGTGGTGCTTCTTTTAATAATAATCACAGCGAAGATTTAGCGGCATTCATTTTATCTTTAAAGAATGATATTACAATAGCTCATGAAATGGGTAAAGCTGGTCGTAGTTATCTAACAAAACACTTTACTCCCGAAATTATCGCTCAACAATATTGTAAAGTGTTGGGAGTTGATGTTAATTCTCAAGAACTTAACTTTGACAAAGAACACATCTTATATGGCATTGCTGAAAGCAGATAAACAGCAAAGAATAAGAAGAGATGCTGACTTAGTATCATTCTAAAACTTTAGGGCTTTACTGGACTTTTGACACTCAATTCTGACAATTTCGTTTCCGTTTATGGTGATCGCTATCTGGGGACTCTAACAAATTAAAGCGGGAAGCATAAGAAATTCAACTATACTTAATTTGGCATGTAAACCCCTGTGAAGCAAAAAACTAGACAAAATGTTTAGGAAATATCATTCAATTTACAGAAGTCTTAAACTAGGCAATAAAGTGACTATTTTGTTGTTGTTAGTTTTTCTGAGTGGAATTGTATTCACGGGTATTGCTTTGAATTTTATTCTCCTTGCCAATGCCGAAAATCAGATCACCTCAGAAGCTCTGGGAATGCTCCAGATCATGAATTCTGTACGAGAGTATAATAGCGTGCAAATAAGACCGGAGTTATCTGAGCGATTTGAAACAGAATACTTACCGCAAGCCATTCCTACCTATGCTGTACGGGAAGTATTTAAAACTCTGCGTCAAGAAAAATACTACAAAAACTATTTCTACAAAGACGCAACTCTCAACCCAACTAACCGCGAAGATCAAGCTGATGATT
The DNA here is from genome assembly GCA_938015355.1 of uncultured Pleurocapsa sp. Classification (GTDB taxonomy): domain Bacteria; phylum Cyanobacteriota; class Cyanobacteriia; order Cyanobacteriales; family Xenococcaceae; genus Waterburya. The sequence continues at coordinate 9,267 of CALLPS010000277.1, read as the reverse complement.
TTGAAACAGATCTGATTAAACGCTTCCGTCAGAAAGACAGTCTCCAACAATTGACAGGATTTCGTAATACTCTCAGTGGGAAGAAATACTTTATCGCTCGCCCTTTTGCTGTTACTAAAGCCAGTTGCTTAGAATGTCACAGTACCCCAGAAGTTGCCCCAAAGAGTATGATTGAGCATTATGGAGTTACTAATGGATTTGGCTGGAAATTAAATGAAATTGTCGCGGCTCAAATGATTTATGTCCCAGCTAGTCAAGTTTTACAGCAAGCACGTCAATCCTTGATCATTGTTATGGGAATTGTACTCGCAATTTTTGCAGTGGCTATATTTTTGGTCAATCTTTGGCTGAAACAATATGTGATTCATCCTCTAAATCGAATGACTAAAGTTGCTCAAGCAGTCAGTCAAGGTGATATGAAGGCTGAGTTTGAACAAAATAACCAAGACGAAATAGGTAGTTTAGCTGAAGCCTTTAGTCTGATGAAGACGAGTTTAGCAATTGCCTTAGACAGGCTGACACAATTCCGTAGAGAACGTCGTCCTTAAAAGCAAAAATTTGAGAATCTCATTACTAGGAAAAATTCTGTAATTCTCGATTTTGTCTAAACTCTCGTGCTTTTTGCGGGTTAGTAATTTCAGTAGCTAGTACTTCTAATAGTTCTCTTTGACCTATCTGTGGATATTGTTCTAGGGTATCTTCAAGGATAAATTGGGCAACTGGCCCAATACAACGATTAAGTTCTTGCTGACAAAGCTTGAGAAAAGCTGGGCTAAAATTAGCAGATGTTTCTGCTGAAGGAGATTTAATTAAACGGGCTTTAATTGGAGCAACATCTTCCTGGTTCAAATCGAGAACTTGCCGTAATTGGTCTAACTCAATCTGAGTAACGTCTCCTAAAGTATTTTTCCGTTTAATAGACTCAGCTAATGCTTGCTCATAACGTTGTAATTTTTGCTGAGACTCCCGAAAAGTTTTCATCACCTCCTCTTCAATCTCAATAGCTTCTTCTCTGCATAAACCTAGCTGTTGACGATATTCATCTAAGAAGAAAAAACTAGTGTGAGAAATATTGCCCCGTCTGGCAAGACAACTTTTTACTTCTTGGCGGTACTTAAGCTGAAGTTGAGTATTACACTTAAGTGCCTTAGTCAAGAAAATCTTGTAGCCTTCTTTAATGGCATAGATTTCTGGTTTCATTGCTGGTAAAGCTGACTGTACTTTACTTTTAGCATACTCATGCAACTCATCAACCGAGATTATGCCATCGTTATCCCGATCTGCTTTTCCCGTTTCCATACCCTCAATCAGGTAATGAGTATAAATTGAAAGGTCAGTTCCTTTTTGTTCAAAAGAGTACTGGGTAGAAGTCGAAGAAGTAAGCACAGCACGCCCTTCACTACCCAACTGATTTCTGATGTCTACTGAACCGTCATCTTTGGCTAATAATCCCTGAGCGAAAGCACCACTAAAGCAACAGTCCAAAATCACTACCTGTCTCTTAGAGCGACAATTATTCATAATTTCATGGACAAAACTGGAGGGAACTGCTGTGGCTTTAATTAGTTCCCCTGCTTGGTTTTTGCAGGTAATGTAAGTAGCTAAGTAAAGATTTCCTTGTTCATCTTTGATCCCATGCCCAGAGAAAAATAATAGTATTAAGTCCTCTTTTTGCCTACTGGAAGAAAATGCATTTTGAATTTCTGTTTGTATCTCTAGTGGAGAGGAATTTAGTAGAACTTTCACATCCTCAAAACCACCAATCTCTGGATGCTCTAAAATTCGCTGCATTGCAGCAACATCCTTCGTTGCTCCAGGGAGAGAGTTTAAAGTACTATCCTTATAGTTACTAATACCAATCAGTAATGCTATCTTAGCCATAATCCTAGAAGTATCCTAATCAGGAGTTATAAAGTCTTCTGCTGCTCTAATGGCAGCCATTAAATCTTCCTGGTTACTAGCTTTGAGTTGCAATTTTCTCCCATTGGCTTCCACTTCTATCTCAATCGGTTTATCACTAAAGCGATCGCGCAAAAAACCCATAAAGCCTTTAATATTGCCAATATCGACTATCGTCTCTACTATTCCTAACACAAACCCCGAAACTGCCTTAGAACCAGTTGGAGCCTCTTTTACTTGTACTAGGCTGGCTTGCTCTACTGCATCAAGTTCGTTGAATTCTCTGACTATATTTTGTGTAGCTGCCTCTAGTTCTTCCTCATCTAAGTCTGGGTCGGATAAAGTAATAGTAAATTTGATATCAGATTGTCTTGTCATTTTAAATATAATTTTTTTTTCGAGTATCCAGATACTACTTATATGATATATATTATTGCACGATTTATATAAACTGTTTTTTACGGTTTCAATTCTGCTGCGTGCGATCGCATGTATGAGGCTCATCCGATTATTAACTAGATTCGTACCTGTTTGAACTTGGGCAAAAAAGCTAGTGCGATCGCTCCTGAATGTTCTCCTCGTCGCTATAGAGAAGTGACTCTAAAATAGCAGTACAATATAAAACTAATATTTACATTGCGTAATATATTCATTCAGTATTTGGTTATAGATATGAATCTCTCAATAGGAATCATCAGTATCAGTCTGTTACTGGGATTAATGACAATTTTATTTATATTTAGAATTGTCCTGACTTGGTATCCTCAAGCAGAGTTAGGGAAATTTCCTTTTAATCTGGTTGTTGTCCCCACAGAGCCTTTTTTGCAACCACTCCGTAAAATAATTTCTCCTATTGGCGGAGTTGATATCACGCCAATTATTTTAGTCGGAGTTTGTACTCTCCTCCGAGAAATTTTGGTTGGTCAGCAAGGACTAATTACAATGGCTCTGAGTCATTAGTCCATCTTAATTTTTCCAGGGGATCAAAAGCGAAGCGAATCAATCACTGAATCAATCACTGAATCAATCACTAAGATGTTCGGCAATAAAATTAGTGTAAATCTCTCCTTTCAAAAAAGCAGGGACTTCTAAAATCCTTTGATGAAACGCAATCGTCGTTGGGACTCCAGTAATAGCGCATTCTCTTAAAGCCCGTTTCATTCGTTTAATTGCCACATCACGATTTTCTCCCCAGACAATCAATTTGCCAATTAGAGAATCATAATAGGGGGGAATTTCGTAGTCTGTATAGACATGAGAGTCCATTCTCACTCCTGGCCCTCCTGGGGGTAAGTAGGCGCTAATACGTCCTGGATGGGGACGGAAATTGTGCTTGGGGTCTTCGGCATTAATACGACATTCGATCGCATGACCCTTTAAAACCACCTGGTCTTGAGTCAATCTCAGTTTTTCTCCTTGAGCAACCCGAATTTGTTCTGCAATCAGGTCAATCCCTGTTACTACTTCTGTTACAGGATGTTCTACTTGAATCCGAGTGTTCATTTCCATAAAGTAGAAATCCCCAGATTTATCGAGCAAAAATTCTACTGTCCCTGCTCCAACATAATTAATCGATTTAGCGGCTCTTACCGCAGCATCTCCCATCTTTTGCCGTAATTCGGGACTTAAGACGGCGCTAGGAGCTTCTTCTAGTAATTTTTGGTGACGACGCTGAATCGAGCAGTCTCTTTCTCCTAAATGAATTACATTACCGTGGCTGTCGGCCATAATCTGAAACTCGATATGTCGAGGATTTTCGACAAATTTTTCTAGATATACTCCGCCATTACCAAATGCAGCCTCTGCTTCTCCTTGAGCAGCTTGATACATTCTTACTAAATCTGTCTCATCTCTTACTAAGCGCATCCCCCTGCCGCCACCACCTGCCGTAGCCTTAATCATTACGGGATAGCCCATATTTCTCGCCAGGGTTAGAGCCTCTTCTTCGTTGCGCAACAGACCATTACTACCAGGGACAGTGGGCACCCCCGCCTCTTGCATCGTTTTTTTGGCGGTAGATTTATCTCCCATTGCCAACATTGCTTCTTTGGAAGGACCAATAAAAGTCAGTTGGTGATCGTTACAAATCTCTACAAAACGAGCGTTTTCCGCCAGAAAACCATAACCAGGATGAATAGCTGTTGCGTTACGAGTCAAAGCAGCAGCAATGATGTTAGGGATGTTTAAATAGCTCTTTCCCGATGGAGGTGGTCCAATACACACACTTTCATCCGCCAACTGCACATGGAGCGCTTGGCGATCAATAGTGGAGTGTACTGCCACAGTGGCAATGCCCATTTCAGCACAGGTGTGTAAAATGCGTAGAGCAATTTCTCCTCGGTTGGCGATCAGAATTTTGTCAAACTGCATTCGGTGAAGTAGATAACTAGAGTCATATTTTAGAATAGAGCCTTTCATGGCACATCAGAAGAGGCAAATCTTATTTATCTCTCATATTTCTCTCTCAATTGTGACGGTGGGCGGTCGTCACTCCATCCCCACCAAGCAGTATCACATTCACATTGATAAAATTCTTGATATTTGCTCTTATTTCCCATATTTACAGGAGCACGACGATTGAGCCAGACATTCTTTGCCTTTGCAGGTGTTGTTTTACAATTGGGGCAACAAAAAGCGATCGCATGAACTGCTGATTTAGTCCATTCTGGTGGCACTGAAGTAAAAGCATCCATAAAATTTATCAGGAATTGGGATATTAATAAGAAGAATAAAAATAACTTATTTGCATAAAAGCAGATCGGCAAGTTTGGTTTATTCAGAATGACTATCTTTTAGATCTACTTTTATATTTCTAATAGCTTCTGGTTAACTTCATCGACTAAGTTATCAATAGATACATCCAGTTGTTCACCTGTTTTTAGAATTTTCATTTTACAACTTTTGGTTTTATATTCTTCTGCACCAATTATTAGGCAAATGGGAATGCCCAGTTTATTCGCTTTTTTTAGCTGTTTGCCCAATTTTATATCATCGAATTCTGTTAAAACATTAATCCCTCCATCACGCATTTTTTTGGAGACTTCTAGATAAGTACCTATTAATTCTTGTTGTAAGTTGAGTACCATGACTTGCGCTGGAGTTGCAGACATTTTATCTATAAGATTATTGTCTAAAAGTTTACGCAATAGACGGGTTAATCCGATGGAAATTCCGACCCCAGGCATTTTTTCTCCTGCGAAAATTCCGACGAGATTTTCGTATCTTCCTCCAGAACAAATACTTCCTATTGATTCGTGGTTGATTAAAGTTGTCTCGTAAACTGTCCCTGTATAGTAATTTAGTCCGCGAGCAATTGATAAATCAATGCAGTATTTATCTGTTGGTACTTTTAATTCTTTGATGCCATTTATTACACTTTGTAATTCAGCAACTCCCTTATGGAAAGTATCAGAATTGTTAATCTCGGTAGCTTTTTGCTGGAGAAAATCTAGTATTTCCGTTACAGATCCTTTAAATTCAATAAAATCAATTATTTGAAGAGACTGAGAATCCGAAAGACCCTGTGCTTGGAGATTCTGTTTTACTTTTGCCTTTCCTACTTTATCGAGGGTATCAATAATCTGAATATAAAGTTTAATTTCTTCTTCTTTGTTAACTCCAATAGACTCAAATATTCCTGCAAGTATTTTTTTATTATTAATGCGGATCATAAATTCTCCAATATTAATTGTAGAAAAAATTTCCGCAATTATTGCAGGCATCTGAGCATCATACAAAATATTTAACTTTTGTCTGCCAACAACATCAATATCGCATTGTCTGAATTGTCTATACCTACCCTTTTTTGCTCTCTCCCCTCGAAAGACCATATCCATTTGGTATCTTGCAAATGGAAAAACTAAATCATTTAGATGTCTTGCAATATAAGCTGCTAAAGGAACAGTTTGATCAAATTTTAAAGCTCTGGAATTTTTTTCTTTCTTACTTTCGTCATCTTCGGATGAGGAAACAATGGGATTGATTCCATAGATAATATTGTCTCCCTGATTTCCTTTCGCTTGCAAAATCTCTAATCGTTCAACAGCAGGAGTTTCCACGGGAGTAAATCCATAACGTTCAAAAACTGTACGGATTACATCCAACAAGTATGATTCAAGGCGTTTTTCAGAAGGAATTAATTCAATATCAAATCCACTAGGCAAATTGTAATTTAAGTCTTTATATTGTTCCATGTAAAATACAAACTGTTTCCTGACGGCAGCTTTCTTGGTTTTACTCCATTAGGGTTCAAGCGTTTCATTATACGATCAAAATCACCTTTAGAAATGGGAGAGGAAGACAAAAGTATACTTCGTGCTACGGGTGTTTCGTGTTACGTCATTGATTTAAGGAATGGCATCATTAAATTATCTCAAATTATCTCCCTTGTCTCCTTGTCTCCCTTGTCTCCTCAATTCAAAATTGACAGACTACTACTGTGGCTCAATTGGTAAGCTATCTCTACCAAATTTTACTAAGTTTAGTTCCCATTTAGGAGGGATACTACCAGGATTATATTTATAGCTTGCTAAACACTGATCTTTTTGATTAAAAATATTAAGACTGTAACCATATTTTCTAACTACTGTCCCGAATTGATTTACAAAACGATAACGACCAAAATAGTCTAGCAGATTCCATAATCGCCAATTGACAACTAAATTTATCTGTTGTTGTTGGGGATAGGTAAACCAATTTTGGACTAACTTGCCATTAAAGGGATCAAATTGTTCTGCCGCCCACCATAAACTTGCAGGGGTAATATCTGGAAACGATTTTACACTATTTTTTCTATCTTTATTCCATAGGAAATTGTCTGTATCAGTTACATTAATTGCAGCGGGATCTTGCTTGATTGACTGCTTACAAATATCTGAAATATTATCTGTATTCTCTATGGCGATCGCATTATTATTCTTTAATAAGATAAAGAGCATCATTAAAATAATTGCCGTACCGTATCTATTCATCAGTAAAAATAAATAATTGATAGTTGAAAATTACTACTGAGCAATAAAAATTTATTCGATAATATCTTATTTCAAATAATACTTAGGATGGTAAAATTAATAGAGAGCAAGGCTACTTTTGTGGTGCTACTCAAGTCCAGAATTAAGTAATCAATAACTAACGGATATTACGTACTCATTAATTAGCGAAGGCTGGTTAAAGGTTTCCTAAAGGGTTTCCCAAAGGGTACCCCCATGTTCGGGCAAGCACCTTCGGATCAGCTTCGTGTCAAAGGGAAAGGGTTAATTGATTTGTTTTCATACCTGCTTGAAACTATTCTTTTGTCGTTATTATGCGTAACGTCAGTAACTAATAATCTGCAAAATGATTCTGCTGAAGTTTGTCATTCATTAGTAATCTAAAATAAGTTTTGGTTTTTGAGCGAGATAAACCGACTATGGCATAATTTTCAGAAAAGGCACACTCTAGTATATAGCACAAAAAAATTTGCTTCAACTACAAGTCTTAAGCTTTAAGCTACAATCAGACCAGGTATTAGACCCCGTTCGATTCACTTTTCTTTTTATCTTGAGTCCCTAACTTTCGCGATCGCTTTTAAGGGGGGGAGAGTGAACGGTTGCAGCACAACCAGAATTTTGTTGTGGAAGAGAGATAAAATAAAATAACTCTTATTTAATCTCAGAGACCTTAATGCCAATCGCTACAGCACCTCGAAATAGTCTAGAAGTAATTACTAACGACTTACCCAACATCTGTGGTTGGGAATCGGATATCGCCACCGTAGTCAATCATGATCAGCCAGTTTTTTTACCCCAGAGCAATGTCAAAATATCGCAGATAAATGCTAGCTTTGCTTGCGCTCTGCATATGCATCAGCCTACTGTTCCCGCAGGGGCAAATGGCGAACTAATCTCTCACCTGCAACATATGTTTAACCATCCTAATGATGGGGATAATCACAACGCGGGGGTATTTGCCTGGTGTTATTCTCGCATAGCAGATTGGATTCCCGAATTAGTTGCCAATGGTTGCAATCCGAGGATCATGTTGGATTATTCTGGCAATTTGCTGTGGGGTTTTCAACAGATGGGACGGAATGATATTCTGGATAACCTGAAAAAAATCACCTGTGATCATCAGTATCAACCCTATGTAGAGTGGTTGGGTACGACGTGGAGTCACGCTGTTATACCTTCTACGCCTATTCCCGATATTAAGCTTCAGATTCAAGCCTGGCAACATTACTTTGCGGCAACTTTTGGTTGTGAGGCTTTGGCAAGGGTCAAAGGTTTTTCTCCCCCAGAGATGCATTTACCTAATAATCCTGACACTCTTTATGAATATATCAAAGCCTTAAAAGAATGTGGTTATCGTTGGTTATTGGTGCAGGAACATTCCGTAGAAAGATTAGATGGTTCAGGTTTGCACCACGATCATAAATATATTCCCAATCGCTTAGTTGCCCGTAATTCTCAAGGAGAAACAATTAGTATTACCGCATTAATTAAAACTCAAGGTTCTGATACTAAATTAGTGGCACAAATGCAGCCCTATCACGAAGCAAAAGGTCGCAGCAAACAACAAATTGGCAATGTTTCTGTACCTAGCTGCGTCAGTCAAATTGCCGACGGGGAAAACGGTGGAGTGATGATGAATGAGTTTGCCCGTGACTTTCAGCCCGTCTGGTATGAATTAAAAGATAATCAGCATCTTGCGGGTTTAAATGGGACAGAATATTTAGAATTAATTGAGGCGGCGGGGGTAAATCCAGAAGACTATCCTCCCTGTCAAGCCGTAGGACAACATAAGATTTGGCAACAGGTAGATCCTGATACCGCCACTACGGAAAAAGTAGCCCAAGCGATCGCCGATTTACAAGCTACAGATCATCAATTTCATATGGATGGGGCATCTTGGACAGACGATCTCAGTTGGGTTAAAGGCTATGAAAATGTTCTTGAACCGATGAATCAACTCAGCGCCATGTTTCATCAAAAATATGATGCCCAAGTAGCAGCAGATCCTGGAGTAACCAAAACCAAGGAATATCAAGAAGCCTTACTGTATGTCTTACTCGTAGAGACGAGTTGCTTCCGTTACTGGGGACAAGGTACCTGGACAGAATATGCTCGGGAATTATTTCGTCGAGGAAAAGCTTTATTGACATAAATCAAATGAGCTTTGCTCTTAGCTATAAGCAGAATAGTTAAAGTCTTCAGCTTTTGTCAAATCCAATTATGATCGCCTTGAGACAATTTAAACTGATTAAGGCGATCTTTAAAATCAGCAATATCAAAAATTACTTTGAGCAAGACTAAATATTACTTTATCTTTACTTTACAAATGAGATAGTCACCTTAAAAATAAATTTAAGCAAGCTCTAGTCCTCATGCTTAG
>CALLPS010000276.1 GCA_938015355.1 uncultured Pleurocapsa sp. | reverse complement strand
AAGTAGAAGATAATTTTATCAAGAATAGAGTATTATCAATATAAAACAGCTAAATAAACGAGATAAATAGGGAGAAATTAATTAATTACTATTATATCTGGGTAAGCGAAATTTACTGTGGCAAAAATTTATTTTCACGTTGTTTAAGTAAAAAGTAAAAAGTAAAAAGTAACGACAATCAAGCTCTTACTTGTTATACTAAGTTGCGTTCTAAAGTGTAATTTTAAATCTCTCGCCCTAAAGGACTAGCTGAGTCCGAAGGACTTGCTTCGCAACCGCGTCGCAAAGACGCAATCCGTGCATGACGTTGCCCTAAAGGATACACCTTCGGATATGCCCTTGTGGTATACCGCGACCCATAAGGCATAAAGGGGATTAAGAATGATTTTACTTCTATGAATGCAGATTGGTATTACTCGTTACACTAAGCATTGAAGTCCCACATATTTTTTCGCTCACCCGTGCGATCGCTTTTTTTTGGACATTTTCTGCGATCGCGCTTTGAAGAAAAAACACAATAACTATGTTATGGTCGCTTCTGTTTTTTAATTCTGGCGATCGCCATTCAATTTTGTAGAATATAAATACTTCAACAATTCCAAGCTAAATAAAAATAGTGTCTCAAACATCAGTAAAACAACACATAGAAATTACTCCTGGAGTTTGTGGTGGCAAACCTCGAATTACAGGTCATCGTATTAGAGTCCAAGATATAGCTATTTGGCACGAAATGATGGAAATGTCAGCAGATGAGATTATTTATCATTATCCTAATATTACCTTAGCTGATGTATATGCTGCTTTGTCCTACTACTACGATAATTTAGAATCAATTAGACAAGATATTCGAGATAGTGAAGCTTTTGCCCAAAAACTAGCAGCCGAAACTCCGTCCATACTCCAGAGCAAACTAAAAGAAAACAATGTCCGAGGGAATTAAATTTCACTTAGATGAAAATGTCAGTAATGCGATCGCTGATGGACTAAGACGAAGAGGAATTGATGTTACTACAACCGCAGAAGTAAATTTGATTAGTGCATCTGACGAAGAACAAATTCAGTTTGCTCTTACGGAAAAACGGGTAATTTTTACTCAGGATGATGATTTCCTCAAATTGCACAAATCGGGTGTTTCTCATTATGGAGTAACCTATTGTCGCCAAAGAAGTCGCAGTATAGGCGAAATCATTAATATTTTAGTTTTGATTTGGGAATGGGTTGAACCTGAAGATATTAAAGGAAAGATTGAATTTATTTGAGTTTGATCGCTTTTTTTTGAATATTTTCTGCGATCGCTATTATGCGCTATTATGAATGTGATTGCCATTTCAATAACTATTATTCATATTGTTGAATAAACTGTTTGAGTTTTTTTAACTGACAACTTTCTGCCAGTTGAGTGATCTGCTGTACAAAAGGATTTAATTCAGGCTGTTTTTCTAAAGAAGATACATAAGATATGCAGCCTCGAATATTTCCTGCCATAATTAACTTTTTGAGTTGGGCTAATTCCTCTACAGTAGGAACTATTAAGGGAGAGTGTGGATTATTTTGGGGAATTGGTTGCGGACAGGTAAGTAGCGATCGCGAATTCCCATTAACAGTGATCCATTTTAATTGGAGATGTTGCTCAATTAATAGCAGTAATTGCTCAAAATTGAGTGGTTTGGGCAAAAACCCACTGGCTCCTGCCTGATAACAGCGAGATTCGTCTGAATTTAGAGTACTAGCAGAAATTATAATGATCGGAAGTTGTTTAAATTGTGGTTCTTGCCGCAGGTGTTGTGTTACTTGCCATCCGTCCATCTTCGGCATCACTAAATCTAGTAAAACCAAGTCAGGCTGATGCTGTTGGATCACAGAGATCGCTATTTCCCCAGACTGGGCTTCGATGATCTCAAAACCGAGAGGGGTTAAAAAATTGGCGATAATCTCCCGATTATTATCCAAATCATCTACTACTAAAATTTGCCTTTGTTGTCCCTGGTAGCCAATAATATCTAGCTCAACTTGATCATGACTAACTGTAGAATCGACTGGGGTATTAATTACAGGAAAAGCTAAGTCAAACCAGAAGCTACTTCCTTTACCGATAGTAGTTTTGATCTGGATCTGACTCCCCATTTGCTCAACTAAATTTTTGCTGATGGTTAATCCTAAACCTGTTCCCTCCTGAGATGATTGATGGGGATCAAGTTGGTGAAAAGGTAAGAAAATTTCCTCTAATTTGGTTTCAGGAATACCCCTTCCCGTATCTTCAATATAAAAACGGATCTGGTTTGAAAGATCGGACTCTGGTGTCGAGTTTTCCTGAAAATCCTTAACGTAACCGACTTTAAAAGTTACTTGTCCTTGATCGGTAAACTTAACCGCGTTACTTAATAAGTTGAGCAATAGCTGACGTAAACGAGTTTCATCCCCTTTAACAATGTTGGGTAGCTTTGATAAATTCTGATGTTCAAAAGCGATCGCTTTTTGCTGACAACGAACCCGAATAATTGCCGCTAGGTTATCGAGAAATGTGGGTAAAATAAAATCTCGCAATTCTAAATTTAATTTTCCTGCTTCAATCTTGGCAATATAGAGAATGTCATTGATCAGGGTAAGTAAATGTTGACCAGACTGACGAATTACTTCAATACCTCTCTTGTTAGTGGCGGTATTATCAGTTTCTCGCTGAAGAATTTGGGCAAAACCTAAAATAGCATTAAGAGGAGTCCGTAATTCATGGCTGGTATGGGCGATAAAGGCACTTTTTGCTTGGTTAGCTGCTTCGGCTGCTTCTTTTGCCAGTTGTAATTGTTGAGATTGATTTTGAATCTGAGTAAACAAGTCTACCTGAGCCAAAGAAATACCGAGTTGAATCCCAGTTTGAGTCAGTAAGCTAACTTCCCCCTCTTTCCACTGACGAGGACAGTCATTATGGTATGCCGCCAATAGTCCCCATAAGCGATCGCTCTGAAAGACGGGAGTAATACAAAAAGATTGTGCTTGAATTCGCTCGTACATCTGGCGATGACAATCAGTTAAATTAGCTTTAGTAATATCGTTAACGGTATAGGTTTCATGATGTTGATAACGTCCTCCTTGAGTAGCTTGTAAACAGGTATCTTTCCAGCCAGTTTCTAATTCACTGCCCATCAGGGGAATATAGTCTGGGGCTACAGATTCAGCGACAAACTCGCCGCTCCAGTCAGGATTGAAACGATAGAGGGCTAAACGATGACATTTTAAGGTTTCTCGGAGTTTTTCCGTCGTATTAGCAAAAATTTCACTTAAATCAAAAGTTTCTCGAATTTTCTCGACTATTTTGAGGATAGTTCTTTCTCGGTTGGCACCTTCTCTTAGTTCTGCTTCCGTATGTTTTAAATCACTAATATCAGTGGCAATGCTACAGACAGCGTATACTTCCCCCTGCTCGTTAATTAGAGGTGCTTTGGTGGAAATATAGGTACGTAGACTTTGCTCCTCAATTAACCCCTGTTCTTCAAAATTAAGCACCGACTTAGAAGCTATTACCTGGCGATCATGAGCAATCAAACTAGCCGCAATTGATTCAGGAAAGAGATCGCGATCGCTTTTACCCAGAATTTCTGCCTCAGTGATCTTTAATGATGCTAAATACTGGCGATTTGCCAGGAGATAACGCCCCTCTAGATCCTTAAGATAGATGATCGAAGAAGTAGTGGATAAAATTGCTCTAAGCCTTGCCTCTGACTTCTGTAAAGCCTGGGTGCGTTCAGCTACTCTTGCTTCTAGCTCTTGATTAAGCTGACGCAAATTAAGTTGAGATTTATGGAGATCTTGGTTAACTAAATGAATTTGTTTTTGGATAGTTTTAAGCTCATCAATATCAATAAATGAGATCACCACTCCATCCAAACGTCCATTTTCCAACAGATAAGGATTAACCCGCATTAACAAATGAAAGTCTTTTTTGACTAGCTTGACTTCCTGATCTACTACCTGTTGACTTCTAATCACTCCCTGTAAGAGCTGCATCAAATCTGGACAATCCAGATTATGAGTAATATGTTCCAAAGGGCGGTTAATATCTGCTTCCACTAGGTTAATAGCGGTGGTAGCTGCGGGGGTAAACTTACGAATCTTTAAGTCGCGATCGAGAAATACCACCCCAATATCTGTACTCCGCAGTAGGTTATTAATGTCGTTGTTTAACTCGGTTAATTCTTCAATTTTGGATTGATACTCCGCATTAACGGTATACAGTTCCTCATTAACCGAATGTAGTTCCTCATTAGTACTTTGCAACTCTTCATTGGAGGCAGTTAATTCTTCATTAGTTGCCTGTTGCTCTTCGTTGGTAGCTTCTAATTCTTCAATTACCGCCTGGAGATTTTCGCGGGTTTGTTGCAACTCATAATCTAATTCCACAATTCGTTGGGAAGCTTCCACATCGACTTCAAACTTCTCCCCCAAAGTTGTCTGGGGAATTTCATCTTCCTGAATCACAATGGTAAAAAAATCATCAGCTAGTTTATTACTTTCCTTATAGGTAACTTCTAGCTTGAGATAGCGGACACGATCTTCTTGCTTGACTTTAATACCCAAATAAGAAACGGGCGATCGCTCTCCTTTGGCTCGGTGGAGGGCAGTAATCAAAGGAAGCTGAAGATCTCGGATAATTAACTTGGTAATATCCGTTGTAATTCTGCCCAGAGGCATTTTTAACACTTTAATGCTGTCATTAAAGGTATGAAACAACTTATGTTTGCGATCTACTAAAAAACAGGTTGCTTTATACTTCGACAAAAAAGAGCTAAAAGCCTGGTCAAGCATTGGCTCCAGACGAGTCTCATTACCGATTTTAGTCGGGGCATAGGACAACATTTGGGGGGAAGTCTGATCCAGTCTCCTGAAAGGAATATTTAATCTAACATCTCGTTTTTTTTGATAGATTTTGGCTTGTTTCGCCAGGGTTTGGAATTCAGGTTCAATATAGCCTAGGGTTTCCGCTTCTCCTAATAGCAGAATACCTTGAACATTTAAAGAATAGTGTAGGTTGCGTAAGACTTGCTGTTGTAGTTGGGACTGAAAATAAATCAGAATATTGCGACAGCTAATAAAATTCATGCGGGTGAATCCCACATCTTTGGTCAAGTCATGGGGCGCAAACAACAATTTTTCCCTTAGCTCACGAACAATTTGGAAAGAATTATCTTTTTGGACAAAGTAACGTTGTAAGCGTTTCGATTCAATCTCATTGACAATTGATTCCCCATAAATACCTTGGGTTGCCGTTTCTAAGGCGATCTGGTCGATATCCGTCGCAAAAATTTTAAATCGTACTGACTTTTGGGAGCGAGTTACTGCCTCATCCAGCAACATTGCTAAGGAGTAGGCTTCTTCTCCTGTGGCGCAAGCAGTTACCCAGCAGCGTAATTCCGTTTGGGGTTTTGCCTGGTCAATTAGTTGGGGAATTACATCTTCAGCGAGATAATCCCATACAGAGCGATCGCGGAAAAACTGAGTTACACTAATTAATAAATCGTGACGTAGTAGAGAACGTTCTTCTCCAGAGGTTTGTAGCAAACAGATAAACTGCTCCAGATCAGAACAACCGCTAATTAGATAGCGACGATGAATGCGTCGAGAAAGAGTACTAATTTTATAATGAGAAAAATCTGTATGTTCATACTGATCGACAATTGCCGCAATCTGCTGCAAACTTTCGGGATTTAATAAACTAGGAGTGCCATGACTATTTTGATCAGACAAAATACTAGTTCGCACTAGTTGCTCCACCGTTTGAGCCAATTCTGCGGGGGCAAGAATGCAGTCAACCAGTCCTGTGGCGATCGCCGACCGTGGCATGCCATCAAATTCAGCCGTTTCGGGGTCTTGGACGAGGGTGAACCCCCCCCCTTGATTAATCGCACGTAAGCCGTTGGTACCATCACTACCAGTTCCTGATAGAACTATGGCGATCGCTTTTTCCAGCCTATTCTCGGATAAAGACTCGAAGAAAATATTGATCGGAAAATTTAGTTTATGGCTACTGCGTTCTTGTTGTTGCAACAAATATAGCTTTTGCTCTTTTAAGATTAAATTCTTACCAGGGGGAATCAAATAAATCGAGTTAGGCTGTAATTCCATAGCTTCAACCACCCGATAAATTGCCATGTGAGTACATCTTTCTAGCAATTCCTTCATCAGACTTTTGAAATCTGGGGAGAGATGCTGAATGACGACAAAAGCAGCA
>CALLPS010000275.1 GCA_938015355.1 uncultured Pleurocapsa sp. | reverse complement strand
TTTGCCCAAAGAATTCCTAGTTTTGGCGTGATTGATTTTACCGATGTTTCTACTTCAGGTAGTAAGTTTTTTAAGCCTCTAGACCATGGCATTAATTCGGATTTAATGTTAGTAGGAATTTTTGTTTATAGTACTTCTGAGATTGTTGATGATGTTAATGTTGACACTTTTCTTAACGGTAATAAAATTAATAGATTGCCGTTACCTCCTGCTAAAATTCCTTACACTTTTCCCCCAGGAGTTATTCTTTATCCCCATTGGACGCTACAAATTAACCCTAATTCTAATAATCCAACAATTGATAAATTTTTAATTTATTGGCAACCTGTTAATGTTTTGTATTATTCAAAAGCTTAATTATGAATTTTTCTTTGATTCTTAGTGGTCACTATGACCGTGATCCAGGACTCGATCAGTACATTATGGTGCTCCTGGGAGATGGTAAGCAGCTAAATGAGTGGCGTTGTACTTCTAGTCATGCAAACGGACAGCAAAGAGGTGATCAGAATATTACTGGGGGGTTAATTCCCCCCGTTCACCATTGCCGTAATCTAGACCACTATGATGTACTGCTTAACCCTGAAGATTCTAGACACGTTAAGGGTGTTGAGGGGGCTTTCTACCGTATCAAGCCTGATTTGGTAACCACAAAGTCGGGAACACAACGGGGCTATTTTGGCGTACATCGTGATGCTCATGCCCCTGGTAGTTTGGGTTGCCCTGTGATGGATGATCGTAACTTTGCTGATTTTAAAGAAACTATGAGCAACGTTTTGCAGATTCACAAAGTTGATCGCATTCCCTTTTTTCCCCTCTACTCCTAATGAATTTTAGTTTTAAAGAATTTTTTAAATCTACTCCTCTCTCTGTCGATATTGCGATCGCTTTTGTCCTGATTTCTCTTGGTTTGGGTTTTGGGCTAGCTATCGGTAATTCTCATAAAGTCGAATTCAGCAAGTCAGGATTACGGATTCAACGACAAGCGATCGCTACCCAAAAAGATCTCGAGTGGGCATTAACTATTATCAAGATTCAGGACGGGCTGATTAGTCGCCAAGAGCAAGAAGCGCGTGATTTTTCCCGCCGTTACGAAGCGGGTCAAGAATTACTGGAAACTGCTTCCTTTGCTGCTGATGTTATCCCAGAGCAACAGATCAATGAAATTGAGTTACGAGTTGAAGAGTCAAAGTTTTTGTTTGATGAGACTTTACCTAATTAGTTACTTAATTAAATTGACGGGATTCTCTTATAAGTACACATTTTCAACCAAAATATAAAGATTGAACAAGTAAAATTTATAGATTAAAATATTTTTTTATAAAAGTTATTAATCTATAGCTTCTAATCAAATTGCAAGCAATAATAAAATTAAATATCAGCTTAACTGGATAGTCATTTTTCAAAATATATTTATGTCATATCAAAGCTTGTATATATTTTTTATTATGAGAATTTTATTATGAAAAAAGATCAGCTACTAAAATTTTATGAGCAAGGTTACAGAGACTTCACAGGAGTAGATCTAAGTGGAGTAGATTTATCAGGAGTTATGTTGATTAATGTCAACTTCACAGGAGCTAATTTAGTCGGAGCAAATCTCAGCCGTACCTTTTTAACTAAATCAGATTTAAGTCAAGCAACTTTAAATTGGGCGGATCTACGCTATGCCAAAATGAGCGAAGTTAACTTATACCAAGCAGATTTAACTAAAGCTAATTTACAAGGTGCTTTTATGGTTAAGTCTCAATTGGTAGAAACAAAACTTAGTGGAGCAAATCTTTCCTACACTAATTTACGAGCCTCAAACTTATCTCGGGCAAATGTCTGTGGGGCTAAACTCATAAAAGTTAATTTAAGACAAGCAAATCTGACTCAAGCTAATTTCAATTGGGCAAACTTACAGTCAGGAAGATTAACAGGGGCGCAGCTACAAAATGTTTCTTTTACGGGAGTTAATCTTAGCCAAACATTTTTAATCGATGTCAACCTCAGTGGTACTGATTTAACAGAAATTAATCTTAGCCAGGCTAGACTCACGAGAGCAAATTTGAGTCATACTAATCTTTGTCGTGCTAACTTAGTTGACGCTCAACTCAGAAATGCCGATCTCAATCATGCCAACTTAAGTAATGCTAATTTGTCAGCGGTTCAATTGAAAGGGGGAAATTTAAACAATGCCAATTTGATGCAAGCTAACCTCAATAATGCTGATTTACGGAAAACTTCTTTAAAACAAGCCAACCTAAGTAATGCGGATCTAACTCAGGCGGATTTGAGGGATGCGAATCTGGAATCTACAGTTTTGTATAATACTATTCTCGACCCTACCTGCTCAAAAATTACTAGGTTTTCCCTCTCAGAAGCAGAAATGAGGAGTGAATCCCGCTACGGTGTGAATCGAATTCAAATAGCCTAAATTAGTCAGTTTGATTATGGAATCGGGTTCAACTAACTGTTCAACTAACTATGGAGTAGTTTTGGTCACTGTCCCTTCATTAGATGAAGGCAAGATGATTGCTCAAAACCTAATTGAAGGTAAATTGGCAGCTTGTATCAATATGTTTCCTGTTAGCTCAATATATTTATGGCAGGAGGAAATAAACCAAGATCAAGAATATCAACTAATAATCAAAACAGATCTCAGCCAGTTTACAAAACTTGCTGAACAAATTAAAACACTCCATACTTATGAAGTGCCAGAAATTATTGCCTTACCGATTACAATAGGTTCAAAGGCTTATCTTGATTGGCTGGGAATGAATTTGCGACAATAGCAATGAATGATTGAAGTTATATCAAAATGAATTCTACCCTTGCTATTTAAAAGCAAATCATAATTAATCATCATAGCGGATGATATCATCATCTCCTAAGTACTCACCATTCTGAACTTCAATCATCACTAAGGGAATTACTCCTGGATTTTCGACACGATGAGCTGTATTCATCGGTACATAAGTAGATTGATTCTGCATGACTAAAGTTTCTTCACCATTGCAAATAACTTTGGCAGTACCAGAAACTACAATCCAATGCTCACTGCGATGATAATGCATTTGGGTACTCATATGTTCCCCTGGTTTAATTTCAATCTTGTTGATGCAATATCGTTGTCCCTGATCCAAATTTTTGACTACACCATAAGGGGGATTTCTAGTAGCTTCATTTTCCGTAGTTGACGTAGTGTTTTCTTTGGTGCCATTTTCTTGACTCATATACCAACTCCAGGCTTTCTCATTTCTACTTACAGTGTAAATAAACATTTGCCGATCAGCCAATTAAAGTTTTTTAGCTTGATAAATATAAAAGTTACCTAATATTCCCAGGGTTTGTAAACGATATTTTGGTATGGGGGAAGGTAAAGACAAATCCGCTTGATAAATACTGAAGAGTAAGAAGTTGTGACGTTGTGTTTGTTGATTAACAATTTCTGCTAAATAAGGACTAGCAGTGGTAATTAAAATGTGGCATTGACCTTCTAACCATGGATTGAGATCTTTCCCTGCTTGGGTACAAACTTCATCTTTTAACTTAGTTTGAATAGAAGCATGAGCATACTCTTGATACTTTTGCTCTCCTGGATTAGTTAAAAATGCGATCGCACCTATCCCCAAGACTATTATTCCGCCAATACTGATTTTTTTTAATGCCATGCAGCTTAAATATAATTTTATTTTTGATTTTAGAACTTGATTTTAGACGAATAAGATCAAAAATGTTGGTTAATGGTGTTATAATATCTAAGCGATTGACCATGGCGGGCGTAGCCAAGTGGTTAAGGCAGTGGTTTGTGGTACCACCATTCGTGGGTTCAAGTCCCATCGTCCGCCCTCACTCTAAGATATATTTGGGGCAAATATTATTTGCTCCGAGGTTATTTATTGAGATCTCCGAGCTTCGTCCCAGTTATTAGCTACAGTCAAATAGCTACAATCAAACATAATCTAACCCTCCATGATTGTAGACATAGCAGAAGCGGACTAAGGGTTTTCTAAAGCCTAAAAGCTAAGAGCTAAGAGCTTTTCAAATCATAACTTTGATATCATGTGATCGAGGCACTATCTATGTAGTAGCAATAGATAGTACATAAAGATGTTAACGGATAAATGAAATGACTGGTATTATACAATCAGCATATAGCGATCGCCAAATTGCAGCTTGGCTTAGGGGTTTGTATACTGTAGCCCTGGCAGACGGATATTATGACCCTGAAGAACAAGAGTTAATTGGTCAACTCAGTCAAGATTTAGTTGACACTGATGCAGTGAATCGTTTGGAAATAATTACTCCAGAAGAACTGGCAGACAATTTAGGTCAAGAACCCGATACAGCAGAAAATTTTCTCCGCACAGCGGTATTAGTTGCAGTGGCTGATGGAGTTTATTCTGCTCCTGAATACGATCTATTACTGAAATTTAGTAATGCCCTAAATATTGAAGTAGAAGCCCTCAAATCTCTGGAAAATCGACTATATAAACCAGAAACAGAAGCACAAAATATAGAGGCAGTAGCATCTCCCCTAACTCCACCTCCTGAAAAATCCCCATCAGGGGTAGACGTACTACACCCTGTTAAAGATTGGCTGGAAGGTATGGAGGTAAAAGATCCTCGTTTGGCTAAATTCGTATGTAAAGTAATTCCTCCCCAGTGTCCTTTTGAGCGTGATATCAATTTATTTGGGCGTAAAGTTGCTCATATTCCGCCCCTTTGTAAATTAAATCCCTTATATGAGCAGTTTACAATGTTGCGTTTTCGCTCCCTTTCCTACTTAGCTGATGAATGTGGAGAAGATGTAAC
>CALLPS010000274.1 GCA_938015355.1 uncultured Pleurocapsa sp. | reverse complement strand
ATTCCCTATTCCCTATTCCCTATTCCCTGGCTCCACCAATGTGTATCTCATTAATACGAGAACCGCCATATTAGTCTTATCTTACTGTTAACTTCCTAAAAATCAGTAAACAAAATAGCGAAAACCTGCATACTTAAGGCAGCTACGATACTTCTCATTTAACAAGTGTTATTTAATCTATAAAGTGAGATTCATTGGTAACAAGTTAAGAAAACTAGGAATAAGTCAAGCGCTATAGGTGGTGTTTTATTAATTTGACAACCCGATATGTAGATTAAGTTTGATTTAAAAGCGTAGTGAAGCCATGCCGAAGGCTGATCGCTATTTCTAGATCTTAAATGTCTAACTGTCTAACAATATCTCAAAAGCTAATAGCGGTGCAGCGCGGTCTCGGGCTTTGCCCAAGTGGAGCGACTGCGCCAAGAAGCTTTTAGCTAATAATTGATGTTTCTTTATCCAAAAGTTCAAGATAAACCTATTTATTTATGACTAATCCAACAGTAATCATTGGAGCGGGGTTTGCTGGCTTATTCACTGCTTTGCATCTATGTCATAAGCACTATGCTCGACCAGTAATTTTAATTGATCAAGCGGAGCGTTTTGTTTTTAAGCCATTACTATACGAGTTACTAAGTAACGAGATGACAACTGACCAAGTATCACCTCGTTACGAAGAGCTTCTAAGTTGTAGCAATATAACTTATGTACAGGATCTAGTAACAGATGTCGATTTAAATAAGCGCACAGTAGAACTAGCTTCTGGCTTGTGTTATAACTACGATAATTTAGTTTTGACTTTAGGTAGCAAGGCGAACTATTTCCATACCGAAGGAGCCGCAGAAAACGCTTTTTCTTTTCGTAATAGCGATAGTGCCAATAAGCTAAAAAAACATCTGCGAAGTTGTCTTCAGCGCGCCAGTCAAACCAAAAACGATTTAGAGAGACGCTCCTTGTTAACAGTATCCGTCGTCGGAGGGGGGCCAGCAGGAATAGAAATGGCATTAACCTTAGCTGACTTATTACCCGAATGGTATGCCCCACTAGGGGGAAATATTGCCGAAATCCGAGTTGTAATTATTAATCGTAGTCAAGAGATTCTTAAAGGTGATATCAACTCCCATTTGCAGACAACAGTTCATAAAGCAATGGCAAAACGGACGGTTGCTGTGGAATTAGAATCTCAAGCAGCAGTTAAAGCTGTCTCCCCGCAATCGGTGGAATACGAACAGGATGGAGAGCTTAAACAATTGTCTTGTCAGACAACGATTTGGACAGCGGGAAATGATGTCAATCCTCTGATCAAAAACTTGTCGATCCCTGAAGATTTACGCGATCGCTCTGGAAGATTACAAGTTGCTTCTACTCTGCAACTCTCTAGTTTTCCTGAAGTGTTTGCTGCTGGGGACTGTGCTTATACAGATGCTCATCTTCCTTCAACGGCTCAAGTCGCTTATCAACAAGGAGCTGCGATCGCGCATAATTTGAGCGCTTTAATCAAAGGAGCCCCCCTAAAACCTGCTGCGGTTCATTTACGAGGAACGATGATTAAACTAGGACTAGGAGAAGGGGCAGCTAATATTTTTGACCGTTTTATAGTTGCCGGACAAGTTGGTCATTTGATTCGAGAAGGCACTTATTTGGAGTTATTGCCTAATTCAGTTCACAATTTCAAAGCTACAACCCAATGGTTAACCGATGAAATTTTTCATCATCATCATCACCAAATACATCAACGACAATCAGCCATTACTTTAGGTCATCGTTAATGTTCTGCTCTTTTTTTGGTCTTAAGCTGATGTGCATTTAAACTGTATTTTTTAATAGTTACCCTGCCGCTAACTTTGTTTGAGAATGAGCAAAGTGGGCGGTTTTTGTCTTTTCAGTTATACTTTTTTCTACTTGGTATAAGATTTTATAATCATCTTCTCATTTCCTTCTCATCCCAGTTTTATACCTTTGACAAGTTTATTAAATTATTTATGTATTTATTTCTCAATCCAAGCTTATAAAAGTAGCAACATTTGCTTATTTATAATTAGTATTATCTTTGTCAATGACAGTTAAATATTTTTTATTAAAATATTCTTATTTTGTATTTTAGCTTATATATCATCTAATGTAAGCCATAAAAGATCTATAAAACATAGTTAAGATTTTTTAATATTTAATTTTTAAATATCAATGGTAATCATAGTTTTATAAAAACTTCTAGGTATAAATACCTTTAAAATTTATTCTATTTTCCTTAAAATACTTTGAATTTCAACAAGAACAAAGTTAGATTATAGGTGCAAGTTTCAAACAAGTTAGTGATATAAGTCAACATAAGTTTTTTTATAAAAACTTCATGTAAATATTATATGTTTGATTTGCCCAGCTATCTAGACTGGATAGAACTATTAAGAGATTGCGAGCGAACTGTCTCTTAACAAAGGCTTTTAGAAAACAATAATATCGACCCGATAGATAAGATATAGAACTAATTTCTGTATCAATCTAGTCTAAAATCAACTAGCTTTCTGATTTTGCATATATATTTCGCTCTCAAATTTTAATTAAGCTCACTCAATAAACCAAGGTTGAAATAATAAGCATGGAAGAAACACTTTTTAGCGATATCCCTATTACGTCTAGTGTTGCAGAAGACGTTATCGATGTTGCAGAAGAACTTAGTGCAGAAGAAGTTACGACTGAAGAAGTTGCAGTAGAAGAAGTTGCAATAGAAGAAGTTACAGAAGAAGTTACCAGCGAAGAAGTTACGACTGAAGAAGAGGGTGAAATAGATCCCGCATCTATTAGCCCTGATACAACCAATTTAGAGGAGAAACAGATCCTTGCTAATGCTCCTGATGTGGCTCCCACAGAGCCAGAACCTTTTGAAGAAGGTGCTCCCCTGACTGATCTATCATTAGAAATAGATTCCGTTGTACTGCCTGAGAGTGCTACTGAACTAGGTTCTCCTGGAAGTGTTAACGTACTTATTACTAATGAAGGAGATGCCACAATTGATGGCACTATTGACCTCAACTTATATGTTTCTTCCGATAAAAAGATTAATACTCGGGTATTACCCCTAACTGGCAAAGAAGTTCAAGATGGACTGCTAACTACTCTTGAAGATGCCGATCTAGATGGTTTAGAGCCTGGCGATTCCAAGACAGTTACTATTGAGTATGACAACATCACTTCTTTCGTCCCTCCAGGTTCTCAATTCCTGATTGCTGAAATTGAGGAAGAATCTTTAGGAGAAGGACAAGATGTCGTTGTTGAAAATAATTCCGATGACATGTTGGTTTCATTACCAGGTACAGATGTTGTCCTTGATTGGCAGACTGTAGGTGCAAACTTAACTACTAATCAGTTCTTATTTGACGAGCTTGCTGATGTAGGTGCGGCACCTCCACAAGGAACTAGAAACGGTGCATTGTTGTCTGCTTCGATCTTTAATGCTTTTGCTGGTGTTACTGGAGAATTTGATCCTTATGCCATCGATTTAGATGCCATTGAGATGTCTCCTGAAGGAGCTTCCGTCGAGGCTGCGATCGCAGGGGCTGCTGCTACTGTCTTAAGCGAAGTTTATCCTGAGCAAGAAGACATTATTAATGAGCAGATGGATCTTTCTTTAGACGAGATCCAAGATGATCCCGCGGCAGAGATGCTTGGTTTGGCTTACGGTGGGCTAGTTGCTCAAGAGCTATTAGAACTAAGAGAAGACGAGTTTGCTAGCTTTGAAGATCCTCTTGATCCTGATAACTCTGAATTTATTCCCATCGATCCTGACAACGACTTCTTCTGGAGTCCTGACGATAACGGTAGTGGTGTTGCAGTTGGTGCTCAATATGGTGATACTGCCATTCCTTGGGCGATCGATAGCAGTGGAGCGATCGTTGACTTAATTAGTCCTGATGCTCCAGACAGTCCAGAATTCTTAGCTGATTTACAAGCAGTAGCAGCTTTGGGTGGTGCCGAAGATACGGAAGTTACTGAGATTCTGCGTACTGATGACCAGTCTGAAATTGCGAAGTTCTTCTTTGTGGATCGTGGTGATTCTTATAAGCCTAATAAGCACCTAAATCACATTGCTCAGGAATTATCTATCGATCAAGGATTTGATCTTAAGGATAATGTAGAGTTATTCATGAAGTTAAACTTGGCTCTAGCTGATGCGGTAATCGTTACTTGGGATGCTAAATATAATGAGCAGTATCCTCGCCCTTCTCAGCCTATTAACGGAGATCTCGGTATCGATCCAGAATGGAAAGCATTCCTAGAAGAACCTGGATTCCCAGATTGGATTTCAGGACACAGTACCATGGCATATGCTGCGGAAGCTGTCTTTGAAGAACAGTTTGGTGACATCGGAACTTTTGGTGTTGTCTCTCCTGATACTCCTGGTATCGAGCGTGAATTTGAAAACTTTGACGAATTAGCTGATGAGTTCTCTTTAAGTCGTGTCTTTGCTGGGGTACATACTATTGATGGTGCCTTTACTGATCCTGACACTGCTGGTACGGCAGTTGGAGAGGAAGTATTAGCAACTCTAGCTCCACTGACAGAAGCTTCTGTCTAGAATCTGATTAATTTTCATACTTACAGCAAAACGAAGGCTTTGCTGTATTTTTATTCTTAGTAGGAGATGATGATGCCTAGTATTCAACAAGCCAAAACCAAGACCGAACCGATTACGAAAATTATTTCCAGCTTAGGTCAATATAATTTATTGCCTCAAATTCAGCGGGAAATTATGATTGATGATGCTATTAGCTCGATTGACTATACAGTTCAAGAGTTAGAAGCTGCATATCAAGAGATAGTAGAAGCAATGGAGGCTAATAATGTTCAAGCATTATCAACGAGTAGTTCCCAAAACTACGATTCCAGAAAGAAAATACACGAATCAATTACCCGCAAGTTAAAAATAGAAAAATTTAAACAAGTTACTTGGGGGGAAGAGGTATCTTCTTACTTTGTAAGTCGCAAAAAAAATTTAGATAAAATTGTTTATTCAAAAATTATTCTCGAAGATGAAGCTGTCGCCACCGAAATCTTCTTTCGGATCAAGGAAAAAGAGAAAAGCTTTGCCCAGTTAGCATTGGAGTATCCCCAAACCCCAGAAGCAGATGTTAATCGAATTTACGATCCAATCAAAGTGTGTTCCACCGATTCAAAAATAGCTCAGCTACTTTTAAAAATACAACCTGGGGAAGTATTGCCACCGATTAACTGTAATAATTTATTTGTTGTCATGCGGTTTGAGAAAATTATTCCTGCCGTCTTAGACGAGGAGATGCGTTATCGGCTATTAGACGAACTGTTTGAGAATTGGCTTCAGGAACGATGTAACAATCAGCATTATCGTAAGCTAATGTTGCAACAGTTAAGTTCCTGGGTAGCTTAGTATTTTCTTGCTGACGCGATCGCTTTCAGCATTAACTCGGGCTGAAATATCAATTTCAAAGTGTAAAAATTTTTCTCGATTACCGCTAGCAAAAACGTTTTTACTAATGAGGGAGCAAACCAAATTTAGATTACCAACAGGAGAAGTCACTGTCGTCGCTTTTGTACGAGCCAAGAGTGGTAAAGAAGCCAAAATTAGAGAATTGACTCGAATACTTCAGGAAGAGGTACATAGAAAAGATCCTGGTGCTGTTATTTTCCAGGCTTATGAAAGCTCAGATGAACCAGGACTGATATTGTTTTACGAGATTTACAAAACTCGTGAGGAGTTTCAGTTGCATAATGATTCAGCGCATGTGAAGAAATGGTTTGATGCTATTGAATCCTTAGCAGATGGGAGAGTTCAGGTAATGGTAGTTGACCCAATTGCTAATTAAGTAAAGCAGAGTTTTCTTCACCCCATTACTTTATGATGATCGCACTACTTCAACGAGGGTGTCGTGAAAGTC
>CALLPS010000273.1 GCA_938015355.1 uncultured Pleurocapsa sp. | reverse complement strand
GTACGTTCTAGTTGACGTTCAAGGGTTTGTAGAGTATCGCTATTGGTTAAGGCGATATCCGTTTGAGCGTTATCTAAAATATTGTGAATTCGGTTTAAGGAGCGGTTAGGGCGGGGGGGATAAGCAGGGATGGCTATCACTCCAGCATAGAGACAGCCGAAAAAAGCAGTAATATAGTCTAATCCCGCAGGAAATAACAATAAGACTCGATCTTGAGGGGAACACACGGATTGCAAGTATGCAGCGATCGCCTTGGCTTTTTGTTCTAATTGTCCGTAAGTAAGACTAATGGATTCTGTTTCTCCATCAGTCAAAAAATTATAGATTGTCTGATGAGGTTGCTCCATCGCCCGTGTATGGAGTATATCGACTAAGGTAGCTGCTTTAATCTTATTTTTTAAACCACTCATTCACTTTGGATTATCTAAATTGGTTTATACCATATCTCATGATTCAGAATTTAAGTACAATCAAACTCAGAACATAATCACATATAAAATAATTAAATTCCCCCACAGCTTACATCAATCACCATCAAAACCGAGTATCGGTGTGACACCTTGAGAATAGTCCTCTTCGTTAGATAATGGGAGATATCGTTTCTCGCCAGGGTCAATTTGATGATGAATTTGTCAGAATTTTCTAATTCTCAGAAGTTACAGCAGATTCTTCTGGCTGAAATTGAGCGATCGCCTCACCAGAAAATTACTTTTGCTCAATATATGGCGACGGTTTTATATGACCAACAGTATGGTTACTATAATTCGGGAACCGTTAGCATTGGTTCCCAGGGAGATTTTTTCACCTCTTCTTCTTTAGGTAAAGATTTCGGCGAGTTGCTGGCAATACAGTTTAGAGAAATGTGGCACAAGCTGGGCTGCCCTAATCCTTTTTATGTGGTGGAAATGGGTGCAGGAAATGGGGAACTGGCGCAAGATGTTTTGAATTTCTTCAGTAATAGCAGTGATAACGACGATCTAATTCGAGCTATCAAATACGTCATTATTGAACAGTCAACAGCTTTAATTAAAGAACAGCAAGAACTGCTTAAATCTTTCGGTAATTTTGACCTTACTTGGAAAACTTGGACTGATCTGGCTGATGAAAGTATCGAAGGGTGTTTTTTTTCTAACGAACTAGTAGATGCTTTTCCTGTACATCTGGTAACAAAAAGTAATAATCAACTCCAGGAAGTTTATCTCAAGATTCAAGACCATAAATTAACTGAGGTTATTGACCAGATATCTACGGAAAAAATAGCGCAGTATTTCGATTTAATTAAAATTGACTTATTACAGCCAGAATATCCTGATGGTTATCGTTCTGAGGTGAATCTTAACGCTTTAGACTGGGTTAGTGCGATCGCACTTAAACTAAAACGAGGCTACGTGTTAACTATTGACTATGGTTATACTGCCCAAAAATATTATCGTCCGAGCCGTAGTCGGGGAACCTTACAGTGTTATTATCAACATCGTTATCATGATAATCCTTACGTTAATCTGGGCTATCAAGATCTTACTGGTCACGTTGATTTTACTGCTTTAGAACGCCAAGGAGAATTGTCTGGTCTCCAAACTATCGGCTTTACCCAACAGGGGTTGTTTTTAATGGCTTTAGGATTAGGCGATCGCCTAAACGAATTGTCCAGTGGGAAATATAACATTTCAGAAATATTTAAACGTCGAGATGCTTTACACCAGTTAATTAATCCTACTGGCTTAGGAGGATTTGGCGTACTGATTCAGGGCAAAAATTTAAACCAGAAACAGCAAACTTTACAAGGTTTTACCGTTCCTGATTAACCCCCTTTAGCAAGGATTTAGACATATTGATTGTTAGAAGAAAATTATCATTAACTAATACAACACAAAAAACCATTGCGAAAGCAATCTAAGCTGATGAACTAATCGCTGCTAAGATTTGAAGATCGCAATGGTAAACAATTTGATTTTGGATTTAAATTACAAATGAATTAATTTAAATAGGCTAAACCTAGAACTCTGAACTTTCAGTAGGGTTCATCCCAACAGGAATACCTGAACCGCCAGCAGCAAGCACATCAGCCTCTTTGACGAATCCACTGTATGCTTCCATACCGTGTTCGCTGATGTCTAAACCACGTCTTTCCTCATCTGCATCAACACGAATACCGATAGTGAACTTAAGAGCTGACCAGACGATGGCACTAAAGATTACGGTAAATGCGCCGATTGCAACTACCCCAATCAATTGAGTGACAAAGTTGCCTGTACCAAAAATACCAACAGCTAAAGTTCCCCAAATACCACAAACTAAGTGAACTGAAGTTGCACCTACAGGGTCATCAATTTTGATACTGTCGAAGAAAGCAACAGAGAAGACAACAATTACACCAGCAATTAGACCAATAATTACCGCAGATAAATAGCTAACATCAGCACAACCAGCGGTGATACCGACTAAACCAGCCAAAATACCGTTAATGATCATGGATAAATCAGGCTTGCCATCTTTAATCCAAGAAGTAAAGGTTGCTGCCACACCACCTGCTGCTGCTGCGAGGTTAGTAGTTACAGCAATGTAAGGAACGTTGGCTGTCGCTGCTAATTCGGAACCGGGATTAAAACCAAACCAGCCAATCCAAAGGATTAAACAGCCTAGAGTAGCAAATCCCATATTGTGTCCAGGAATCGCACTTATTCTGCCATTCTGATATTTACCAAGTCTCGGCCCTAAAATTGCTGCACCAACTAATGCTGCCCACCCCCCGACGGAGTGAACCACAGTCGAACCAGCAAAGTCAGAAAAGCCCATTTCAGCTAGCCAGCCACCATCCCATACCCAGTGCCCTGTAATCGCATAAGAAAAGGCGACTAATAGAGTACTGAAAATCAGGAAAGCAGTGAACTTAATCCGCTCGGCAACGGCACCAGAAACGATAGTGGCAGCAGTGGCAGCAAAAGCTACTTGGAATAGGAATCCAATTGCAGGAGGAACTGCCGCGGGATAAGGATCGTCACCATAGGCAGCCGCATCACCACTAAAGAAGAATCCGCTGGTACCAATGAAGGGACTACCATCACCGTACATTAGTGCATAACCAACTGCCCAATATGCTAAAGTTGCGATCGCAAATACGATCAAGTTTTTAGCCAGGATGTTAACTGCATTTTTCTGACGACAGAATCCTGCCTCCAACATGCCGAATCCAGCATTCATAAAGATTACTAGAACAGAGCAGAAGAGCAAGAAGATGGAGTCTAAGACGACTCTTAATTCGTCTAGATTGGCAGGGGCATCTAATCCTTGCGCCGTAGCTGCCGTATTCCAGACAACAACGATCATCGCTGCTAAAGGTATACATAAAAACCAGGAAGGAGAAAATGTCTTAAAGACAGTTCTCAATGGTCTTGGAAGCAAGTTTTGAACTTGTGTTCCATTATTCATAACATTTCTACGCTTGAGTATTTGTTTAGGTTCTAAGAATTCGGAATTCATTTACATTTCGATTTAGATCAAAAAATATAGCTAGTTTGTCTGAGAATGGCAAACTTAATGCTATACAGTCTGTGTTTTTTTCTCCTTTTCTGCCGTATTTGCAAATACAGTTTTTTTCACCAAAAAATTGTATAATCAATAATTTTCGGATAATCAAAAATTAAAATTTAGTTAAAATATTTTGCAGAGTTATTTAACTTATTTCTCTTATGAATTGCCGAAACCAAAAAAAATTAGAGAGTATATATACTTTGTATTTTCAGCTTATTTAGCTTTACAAAAATTATACAATATATACAATTTTAGGGGTTCAAATTTACTTGCAGGCAGTTGATGTCCTCTCTGTTTGAATCTCCGTTCTGATTCCACTCAGATTAAAGTTTTTAAGCCAGACCAAGGTGAAGAGGGCAAGGTACAGAGAGACTGGATGTCTTTTTCCTGTTACACGACAGGAATCAGACAACTCAGCAAAGACTTCTAGAATTTCGATTCGCTTATCGATTCTGGGGAACATTTCGCTGAGTACTAAGTTTGGGCAGTTGAAGGAGAGTTGGAGGTAAGCACCTGACTGCCTTTTAAAGGTGGGAAACTTTTGCTATGCTGCCATTCTAAGTGGCTTCTGAGAATGAAATTGCCCTGTTCCAAGAATTTACAATTTTATTGGTCATTCGAGCTTTTCGTTCTTTTACTAAATTCATTAAAAATATTAAAGTTACGCGACATGAAGCTCAATTAATTCTACAATCCTTTTTGACGTTTATTTCAGCAGTTAAAGCAGCACGAATATTTCAGGAATAAGGTTTGTGGAATAACATTTACTTTAATCAACACCAAACTCACTTCTTGTTAGTCCCAAATTAAAATCAGGTGCTCTAGCACTAAACACAATCTGTAAAAATTGACGATCTATACTTATTCCTTACAAAAAGTAAAATATGGAATCATTCTTGAATGCCTTACAAAACTTTGATTACTCAAAAATCTTGGGTGATCTCCCTATAGTTAAAATTGCTTTAGCTTTTCTCATTCTTGTTTTGACTCAGTTTTGTAGGAAATTAATTTCCAATATTATCATTGGTTTTATCCAACGCTTAACTGCAAGAACTGAGACGACTCTTGATGATGAATTACTGGCAATTATCAAACCGGCCTTAAACCTTGTCATATTAGTATTTGGTTTGTGGTTGGCACAAGCAGTTTTAGCAGAAGAAATAGGTCCTCAATTAAGCAAGAACATTGACAAAATTACTAATTTCATCACTGTTGTAATTATTGGCTATGTTTTATTTCGAGCTGCTTCTTTATTGGGAAGAGGTTTAGCTAACTCAATTCTAAAGACTGACACCGAACTAGATGACCTTTTGGGACCTTTTATACCGAAAATATTTCAGGCAATTGCCGTAATGGTAGTTATTATTAAAGCTAGTGAAATCTTTTTAGGTGCATCAGCAGGAGCATTAGCTGGTCTTTTAGGAGGAGCTGGTCTGACTATTGGTCTATTGTTTAAAGATGTTGTCTATGATTGGTTTTGTACTGTAATTATTTACACCGATTATCTTTATAAAGAAGGAGATTGGCTGGTTATCTCAGAATTCAAAAATATGGTTCAAGTGTTAAATATTGGTTTTAGAACTACAACCGTTCATGACACTACAATGGGGTGTATTTTTAAAATGCCTAATTCTAAAATGATTTCTGGAATAGTTGCCAACTGGTCACAAAATGCTGGGGAACAAACGAGATGGGGGATTAATTTACATCTACAAATTGATGGCATTTCTGCACAACAAACCAGTAAAATTTGTGATGAAATCGCTGCGATACCACCGTCAATTCCAGGTTGTTATTCTAAATGCTTAGTAAGGTTTAAAAAAATCGAGCAGAATGCCCGTGTTATTGAAATCAGAGCTTATGTCAATGATATTAGTCTTTATTTTGCTGCTGAAAGAAAATTAAATTTAGGTATATTAGAATTATTGGAAAGAGAGAACATTGATTCGCTCTATATTAAACTCGAAACAGATCCAGAACAAAACAAACGACACCAACAATCTGCAAATAATTAAATATGTAGATTAAATATGTAGATTAAATATGTAGATTAAATATGTAGATTAAATATGTAGAAAAGTTAGAATAGATTTACTGCAAAAGTAACGATCGCTATTCTAACTTTCTAGTTGTATAGTATTATTTTTTTGTTACCATTCCTGACACTAAAGAATCGCTCCATTGTCTAACTTGATAATCAAAAAATGAGTATTTTGATGTTTCAGATATTATAGGATTAATTAACCCATTATGGGTCAAGCAACTCTTAAGACAGAGATTTCTTACATCGTTAGAACCGTTGTCATTTTTACTGAGTAAGTAACTTACAAAATCTACCATACAATCAGCATATAAAGAGGAAGACAATTGTGGTTTTCTTTGCGGATATCCCGTTAAACTTCTGATTTCAGACTTGCCAAGAGTAACAGTTTTTCCATATTGATTATTTTCACAGTTGCCCCCAGAACTTGCTGTCAAATCATAGAAAACAGTTTTGTGTTTTAAAGCATTAATAGTCTCAGAAGATATTAAAATTGGAGCTTTATGATTGCGATATCTAGCGCAACAAATTACCACATCGAAAGGTGATTTTGCTTGTAATAAGAGACAATTTATTTGTTGTTTGTATTCTTCGATATTTTGAGATTTTGAATTATTATGATCGCTAGATTTTAA
Organism: uncultured Pleurocapsa sp.; assembly: GCA_938015355.1. GTDB lineage: Bacteria > Cyanobacteriota > Cyanobacteriia > Cyanobacteriales > Xenococcaceae > Waterburya. The sequence goes on along the minus strand of CALLPS010000273.1, from coordinate 1,688 downwards.
CTGAATAAAATCGCATCCCCATGACTTAAGAGTTTTTGCATAACGTTTACTGGTGCTAACTCCTGTAACAAAAGCCTTATGATCCACTGCATGTTTTATGGCAGCAAGTCCAGCATTACCAATACCAATTACTAAAACGTTTTTATTCTGAAGACCACCTTGACAGGTTTTATTAAAATCTTCAACTACAATTTCTCCAGTTATGCGACTCATTTTAGCAGTTGCATCAAATGAAGCTGTTTCAATATTCTGTGGTAGCAGTTCCCAAGCAAAAGTTGTAATCTTCTTTTGGGCATATTGTTTGATGTGATTAGTGCTGGAAATTTGAGGATCTAAAAATCCTAATACCACAGATTGGGCAGATAAATTGTTAATTATTTCAGCTTCTATATTTTCTTGAGGTCTTTTAACTTGTAATACAATATCAATGTCTTGAATGTCTTGAGCGAAGCTATTACGGTCAATTATTTTTGCTCCATTAATTTCGTAGTCCATATCTGAATAACCAGATTTTTCACCTGCATTTCTTTCCACAAAGGTTCTGCATCCCAAGTCATTTAATGCTTTAACTTCAAATGGAGTTATGGCTACTCTTGTTTCATTTTTTCTAGTTTCACGCAGGATTAGGATATTTTTTTTCATTTTTTCTCGTGGACCCAAATTTTAGAAAAGATTGGTATTAAAAAATTATTAAGTAATCAATTGGATAAATTGATTATCTGTTAAAAACAACTCCCATACTTAAAATAGACATTTTAAATAATACCATGTGTTCTGAAGGCTACTCGCATAATCACAAAACAGCCCTCGCTTTTCTTGTCTGTGGGGAGACCGAAAAAAATGATTAAATACTTAGATTTATCTTGCTCGATATGAATAAAAATGCATATTTTTGATGTAGGTTTTAATTGCTTTTTCTAGGATTTTAGCAGGGGCAACGCATCTAACAAATGAGCGAAATAGAGTGATAAGCTGTTAATCGTTTAATTGATTAAGTAGGTGTGCAAAATTATTTGTGTAAATTTGAAATTATGAAATTAGCTATCTTCTTTTCCCCAATTCCCTAATCTCCAAACTCCCCAAGCCTCAAAATATACAATTAATTTTGCCTGGGTACTTATTAGTGACTGATAGAGAAATAGTTAAATAATATACAGTTTAAATGCACGATAGCTTAACTACTGATTCTGAAAAAGAGAGAAAAAAAAAGTCGCTCGATAAGCGACTTTCAAGAAATTTTTAAACCTAATTGAAATTACTTAATGAACAGCATTTCTTGATAGGTTGGCAATGGCCAAAGATCATCAGCAACTTCCGCTTCCAATGCATCAACATCTTCTCTGACACTATCCATCATTGGACGAATTGTTTTAGCACAATATTGCATATGAGCTTCGGTGCTAGCAAAATCATCTTTAGCCAGAATAGAACCTAATTGAGCAACTTTATCAGTCATAGAATTAGTCAACTCAGCAACTTTCTTAATATTGTCTGGTGCAAGATTAATGCCCATTTCCTCCAAACCAGCTACAGTAGCAGCAGGGTAAATTACTGCGCTTGCTGGTTGAGCAGCGGTTCCAACGTTTGGGCGGCAAGGATGATGTTCGAGAAACTCGAAGAGGCTGGTGATAATGGACGCAAGCTTTTGAATCTCCGCAATCGCATTGCGAGAATTCGTGTTTTTGATC
>CALLPS010000272.1 GCA_938015355.1 uncultured Pleurocapsa sp. | reverse complement strand
AGCTTTTAGCTTATGTATTCTAGTTAACTTAAAATTGAAACTTGTAATATTTCTTTTCAAATCAGCAAGTCTAAATTTTAGTTGAGTTTTAACTCCAAAGGATGAGGGAAATGATCGTTACGGCACCAATCATTGATCCGTAAAATAAAAACAGGGTTTTGGAAAAGGTAATTCTTAGCCATGAATCGACTGTAGAAAGACAAGTCGATGTATCTAGGGAAAAATCGCTAAATTCAGCAGAGTTTTGGGCAACTTCATTGTATTTCTGTCGAAAAAGGCGCTCTTGTCTTAGGAAATAAGCATCCAACAGCCAAAACATTAAAGCAGGAAAAAAGACAACAATAATAAACTTTTTATCATTATCCTGAGCTGCAAGACCAAGCAAGGCGGATACTAGAGTTATGCACCATCCTTTAACAAGAAAAGAATTATTAGCCATTCGGCTGATGACTGTCTGAATTAACTCTAGATGTCTAATTTTGTTTTCCATGGTCTTTCGGAGATGACATACTTACTCTATAGTTACAACAATAGTTTTGTGTTCTAGTTGAAAGCTATACTTAATTGCAAAACTTAATTGTAATCAACCGTATTGATAGTAAGACAACGGCTATGTCTCCTAATAGATCTCAGTATCCCAAGGTATTTATCAGCTATAGCTGGGATTCACTAGAGCATAAAAATATTGTACTGAATTTGGCTGATCAGTTAAGGATGCACGGAATAGATTGCAATATTGATCAGTTTGAGGTTTCCCCATCTGAAGGGTGGTTAAACTGGATGCGTAACCAGGTTGAGGAATCTGATTTTGTGCTTCTCGTCTGCACTGAGAAATATTATCGACGCTATCGGGGTAAGGAGAAGTTAGGACAAGGAAAAGGCGTAGTTTGGGAAGGGGCGATTATTAGCCAGTTAATTTACGATCAGCAATCTAATAATAAATTTATTCCTGTGATCTTCGAGCCACAAGCAGATAACTATATTCCTTATGAGCTTAGACAAGGTACTTGGTATTTACTTAATCGTTCTAATTTTAATCTCGAAGAGTCTGGTTATGAAGCCCTGTATCGACATATTACTAAGCAAACCAGAAAGAAAATAAGTTTAGGGGATATCGTATCATTACCGCCTCTGACAAGTCATCAAGTAAATATTCCAAGGGAAAATGAGCAAATTCAACAGGAAAAACTGACTAAGTTATATCAAGATGCACGACGGTATTATCAAACTAGATACTGGAAAAAAGCGATCGCAGTTTTTCAGGAGATGCAAGAAAACGATCTACCCTATTATGACCCAGATGGATTATATCGGTTAGCTCGTAATGAACTGCTGAAAGGGGAACAAACAAATAGGCGATTAGAGAATTTATACGATCAAGGAAAGGAATACTATCAAGATAAAAATTGGTTTGAAGCTCAAAGGAAATTTAAGGAAATTTTATCTTTTAAACCCAGAGATAAAGACTTTCTAATACTAGTTGAACAAAAGCTAAGGCAATCTCAAAAACAATTAGGCAAAGAAAAAAATATTTCTATTGGTTTAATAATTATTAGTTGGCTTATGTCCGTAATATTATTTATAGAGCCTTTCGGCTTCATTGGAGGTACTGTTAGTGGATTTTTTATCTGGTGGATATCTCAGCGGACAAAACGATTAGAACCATCAAAGCTGGTGCAGAAGTTACTCTTATTTATATCCATTGGATTTTTTGTTGAGTTAATTATCTGGCAAATTTTAGGAATCTTTCTATCCTTTGCAGGTGGAGATTTAATCAAAACATTGTTTGTTATTTTAATTGGGTCAGCCATCTCTATAAAAGTAATGTTCTGGCAGATTAATAACCGAATGATTGATCAATAAAATAGAGAGGTTAATCATAAAATATTTAGATTTATAAATATCTTTTACTTACTATTTTGAGCAATAATCTGACGATATTCAGCTTCGGTATATAAATCCGCTGAATCTGTAATGCGATCTGTAAATAAAATGCCGTCGAGATGATCTAATTCATGTTGAAAGATCCGCGCCACAAAATCTGTCAGGATGTCCTGTTTGGTTTCTCCTTGCTGGGTAGAATATTCCACCGTAATTGATTGATACCGAGGGACTAAACCCCGTACATTCGGCACACTTAAGCAGCCTTCCCAGTCTTTAACCACTTCCTCCCCATGAGATAAGAGGCGGGGGTTAATCATCGCCGTGGGTTCCATTGTCGGGGCATGGGGATATCTCTCGCTGGGATGAGAAGCAATTATAAATAGACGAAAAGATTGTGAAATTTGCGGTGCAGCAATTCCGACTCCCTTTTTGGCGATCGCAGTGTTAATTAAACAGTCAATTAGCTCTATGATTGTATAGTCAGAGATTCTTTCTATGGGTTTAGCTTGGTTTCTGAGAATCGGCTCACCAACTTGGGCGATCGCAGGAATTTTAATCATGATCCTTTATCTGTCTAATTTCGTAGTATGGCTTGGTTAGAAAAAGTTTCATACTTCAATAAAGTTTTAAGGATTAGAAATAGATAGTAAATAATACTGATCGTAATCCGACTCTACTGGTAGAATCTTATATCATCTTTAATGGTTATCTAACAGAGTGGCAATTTCTTCAGAACAACTATGGAAAAGAGTTCTAGAACTTCTCAAACAACGTTTAAGTCGCCCGACTTTTGAGACTTGGATTCAAAATGCCACGATTGATAATTTGAATGCTAAAAGTATAACCATCCTGACTCCCAATGCTTTTGTGATGAGTCATTTACAAAAGTACTATTTAAACATTATTGGTGATGCGATCGTCGAAATTATCGGTCATCCCTTAGAAATTTGCCTCAAATCTCAACAGGAAACTGACCTGGCATTTTTAACAGAATCAAATAATTTTGCCCAATCTAGGCAAGAAGATTTTACCAAAAGCAAAAATTCCCTTAAGCCCAATAAATTAAATTCTAAATATACTTTTTATAGCTTTGTGGTAGGGCCCACAAACCGCATGGTACATGCTGCTTCTTTAGCCGTTGCTGAGTCTCCAGGTAGGGACTTTAATCCTTTGTTCCTTTGTGGCGGTGTAGGACTGGGAAAAACCCATCTAATGCAGGCAATTGGGCATTATCATCTAGAGATCAATCCTGATGCCAAAGTATTTTACGTCTCCACCGAACAATTTACTAACGATCTGATTGCAGCAATTCGGAATGATAGTATGCAGAGTTTTCGGGAACATTATCGTACTGCTGATATTTTGCTGGTAGATGATATTCAGTTTATTGAAGGCAAAGAATATACCCAAGAAGAGTTTTTCCACACCTTTAATACTCTCCATGAGGCAGGTAGCCAAGTCGTTTTAGCTAGCGATCGCCCACCACAACAAATTCCTAAGTTACAAGAGCGTTTAAGTTCTCGCTTTTCCATGGGGTTGATTGCCGATGTGCAAGTGCCAGACTTAGAGACTCGCATGGCAATTTTACAAAAAAAGGCAGAATATGAAAATGTGCGATTGCCAAAAAAAGCCGTGGAATATATTGCCAGTCAATATACTTCTAATATCAGGGAATTAGAAGGAGCATTAATTAGAGCGATCGCCTATATTTCCCTTTCGGGTTTATCGATGACGGTAGAAAATATCTCAGCCGCCCTTAATCCTAAAGTAGAACAAATTACTGCTTCTCCTGAGACGATCATGGAGGTATCAGCGGAGATTTTGAATGTTTCCACCGATGACCTAAAAAGTAGCTCTCGCCGACGAGAGATTAGTAATGCCAGGCATATTGCGATGTATCTGATGCGACAACACACAGACCTGAGTTTACCCCGTATTGGCGAAAAATTTGGCGGAAAAGACCATACTTCTGTGATGTACAGTTGCGATAAGATCGCTAAACTACTGCGAAAAGATCGGGCATTAAATCAAACAATTTCTTTATTGAGCGATCGCATTAACTTCGTGAGTCGGCAAAAGTTTAAAAACTGACAGTTTAAAGATTAAACAAGTTTTTTCCACAGGAAACGGCTAAATATTCTGACTTATCCACAGGTTATCCACAATTTAGGAGAATTGTCATTAACTGGTAATTATGGTGCAACAGAGAAACGAAACCTCTGGCTTAGGGCTAAAAATAGTACAATTTTTGGGTAACATTCCTTGATGTCAATTCTGAGATGAAAATCGTTTGCAGCCAAAGTGATCTTAAAAATAATCTTTCCCTCGTTAGTCGTGCTGTGCCCTCTCGTCCAGAACCTCCTGTATTAGGTAATGTTTTAATTAAAGCCAGCGAAACTACCCAAAAAGTAAGCCTAATTGCCTTTGATGGTAGTTTAGGGATCAAGACTAAGTTTAATGCTTCAGTTGAGTCAGGAGGAAGTATTACTCTTCCCGCAAAGTTACTCAATGATATTGTGACTCGTTTGCCAGAGAGCGAAATTACTTTAGAGGTTCAGAGTGATGATGATAACTTTGTCGCCACCATCAGTTCTACTTCGGGTCAATTTCAATTAACAGGCATTGATGCCACGGAATTTCCTGAATTACCAACGATTGAAGCAGGGGAAACTATTGAATTACCCATAGCTACCCTCAACGAAGGTTTAGGAGGATGTTTATTCGCTGCCTCTACTGAACTATCGAAGCAAGTGCTGACAGGAGTTCACTTAAAGACCCAAGGCTTGGGCGAAAATAATTTAGGGGATATTTTAGAGTTTGCCGCCACTGATAGCCATCGTTTAGCGGTTGTGGCAGCGGATCTCAACCCAGAAGACGCGGAAACGACGATTGAATTACCCAAACTAGCTATAACTATTCCTGCGAAGGCATTGCGAGAACTGGAGCGAATGGTGAGTGATGAGTCGGGTGGGGACAAAGTTAAAGTTAGTTTTGATGAACAGGTAATGGTCTTTGAATTGGGCGATCGCCTTTTGACCAGTACAAAAATATCAGGGGATTATCCTGCTTATGGTCAACTGATTCCCCAAAGTTTTACCCGTGAAATTATTCTTGACCGCAAACGGTTGCTTACCAGCCTAGAGTTAGTGGCAATATTGGCACAGAAAAATAACCTAGTTAAATTTAGCCTTAATAATGAGGCTTCTGAGTTGGTCGTCTCAGCCGATGCCCAAGATATTGGAAATGCTGAGCAGTCTTTGCCTGCACAAATTATGGGAGAAGATATTGAGATTGCCTTTAATATTAAATACCTCATGGATGGTTTGAAGGCTATTCCAACATCGGAAATTAAAATGCAGTTGAATGAATGGAATCAACCCGTTATTTTTAGCCCTTTAGGTAGTTTGCAAATGACCTATCTTGTGATGCCTGTGCAAATTAGAAGTTAAGTCTATTTTGTAGAACAAATGTACTG
>CALLPS010000271.1 GCA_938015355.1 uncultured Pleurocapsa sp. | reverse complement strand
CCCTGACAACACCAATAATTCTAAAGTATTATCAAAAATACTAGAGTCACTACCATTGATATTAATTAAATTCGGCACCTTCTTCATGTCTTCGCCGAATAGTTCCGACTCTAACAGCGATTGACGAGCATGCATCCAGTTAATGTTGCCCCGCAGGGTGTTTATTTCCCCATTGTGGGCAATGTAGCGATAGGGGTGAGATCTCTCCCAACTGGGGAAGGTATTGGTACTAAATCGCGAATGTACTAAGGCTAAAGCACTTTCCAAATCAGGATCGTGGAGTTCAGGATAATATTCTCCCACCTGTAATGGCATCAACATCCCTTTATAGACAATCGTTCTACAGGAGACGCTGGACTCATACCAACAAGAGTCACCTAACTCTTTGCGAATCGCTTGATGAGTAAGTTTGCGAATCACGAACAGTTTTCGTTCAAAAGCTGCTTCATCCATGTCGAGCGATCGCTGGATAAACACTTGCTGCATAAAGGGTTCACTAGATTTAGCAGTGTCCCCCATAGTTGAGTTATCAGTTGGTACATCCCGCCAACCTAAAACTTGCTGTCCTTCTGCGGCGACAATCGATTCAAAGACCTTTCTTCCCTGCTCTCTAAGGTCAGGATCGGTGGCAGAATAAATCATGCCCACACCATACTGCCCAGCTTCTGGAAGAGTAATATTTTCTTGTGCCGCGACCTTGAGCATGAACTTATGAGGGATCTGCATCAAAATGCCTGCCCCGTCCCCAGTATTAGTCTCCGCACCACAAGCACCGCGATGCTCAAGATTATTCAAAATCGTCAAAGCTTGTTCTACAAGGTTGTGAGATTCCTGACCATTCATATGGACGATAAATCCGACCCCACAGGCATCATGCTCGAAGCTAGGATCGTATAAACCCTGTCTGGGTGGCTGTTGATAATGATTCATTTTAGTAAGCTAAATTAAATAATGTTGGCTCAAACAAATAAGATTTGATTTCGGTGGTCGTTATTGTAAGTTCAATCCTGCTAGCTTTATCTGCATGTATTTACTTAATTTTACCCACAGTGACTCAGGTGTAATATTCTATAAAAATTAATTTCATATTAATTTCATAATTGACGCAAAAGTCAAAATCAATCTATAATCAGAATTTGTCTGCTACTGTGCTATATCTTTTTGACATTAAGCAACTCAGGGGACTTTAAACCACACCAACTAGTAACTCATGCCCACTATTCAGCAACTCATCCGTAGCGAAAGATCAAAATCGCACAAGAAAACAAAATCCCCTGCTCTCAAAGAGTGTCCTCAGCGTCGAGGGGTTTGTACCAGAGTGTACACTACTACACCAAAGAAACCTAACTCCGCATTAAGGAAAGTAGCGAGAGTGCGCTTGACTTCAGGCTTTGAAGTTACAGCGTATATTCCTGGTATCGGACATAATCTACAGGAACACTCCGTCGTCTTAATTCGCGGAGGTCGGGTTAAAGATTTACCAGGTGTTAGATATCATATCGTTCGTGGTACCTTAGACACAACTGGAGTCAAAGATAGAGCGCAAAGTCGTTCCAAGTATGGTACCAAGCGCCCTAAATAGAAACCTATAAGCAAAACCAATTTAAAACTGCTGAAGTCAAATAGCTAAGTCAGATCCATATTTTAAGAGTTGCAGTTTGGGAATATGGAGTTTTAGATAGCGAGCCAATGATGAGAACTTCAGGCAGAAACTAGGTAGTGCTTATGACCACAATTAATTTCAAAACTAAACAGTCAAATCACAATTTCATACTCTTTAACGTAAAGTAATAAGCACATGTCTCGTCGTTCTAGTAACAAAAAACGTCCAGTTCCCCCAGATCCCGTCTATAATAGTCGTCTACTCAGCATGACTATTAGAAGAATCATGCGCAGCGGCAAACAGTCTCTTGCGGCTCGTATCATCTATGATGCCATGACTATGATTGGCGAAAAAACAGGCAATGAGCCAATCGAAGTATTTGAACAGGCAATTAAAAATCTTACTCCCCTTGTAGAAGTTAAAGCACGCCGAGTTGGTGGTGCTACCTATCAAGTTCCGATGGAAGTTAGACAGGGCAGAGGAACAACTCTAGCTTTACGTTGGTTGATTCAGTTTGCTCGCGCTAGAGGAGGACGCACCATGGCTACCAAGCTAGCAAACGAAATCATGGATGCTGCTAACGAAACAGGTGGAGCAATGAAAAAAAGAGACGAAACTCATCGCATGGCAGAAGCAAACAAAGCTTTTGCCCATTATCGTTATTAATCGTCAGCAAGAATAGTTCTGAATTGAAATTGAAAATCTTAATCTTAGTTAACAGCTAATATTGCTGTGATCTATGGGACTGCCGTTTTACATCGGCTGACCATCAGAAGAGATTATTGAAAAAACAATTTAATTCAGGGCAATTTGCAATTTGTTTCTTGGGGTTACTAAGTAATCCAAAGTAGCTAGATCCAAGACTAATACTTTAATTTTTAGATAAAAGTATAGAATTATAAATGGCGCTAAATAAAGTAAATATTTAGCAATTTCATCCTGCAAGATGCAAGGAGGTATTTGTGGCACGTAGCATCCCTCTTGAGCGAGTGCGTAATATAGGCATTGCCGCTCATATAGATGCGGGCAAAACGACAACAACAGAACGAATTCTTTTCTACACTGGTATTGCCTACAAAATGGGCGAGGTACATGATGGCGCTGCTACCATGGATTGGATGCAGCAAGAGCAAGAAAGGGGCATAACCATAACTGCCGCTGCTATTACCACTAGTTGGAAAGATCACAAGATCAATATCATTGATACTCCTGGACACGTTGACTTCACGATTGAAGTTGAGCGTTCTATGCGTGTTCTTGATGGTGTGATTGCCGTCTTTTGTTCTGTTGGAGGTGTTCAGCCCCAGTCGGAAACTGTTTGGAGACAAGCAAATAGATACAATGTGCCGAGAATTGCTTTTGTCAATAAAATGGATCGTACTGGAGCGAACTTTTTTAAAGTTCAAGAGCAGATCGAAGAACGTTTACAGGCAAATGCGGTTCCAATCCAGATTCCCATTGGCAGTGAAGCTGGGTTTGAGGGGATTATCGATCTTGTTAGGATGAAAGCGATTATCTATAAAGACGATTTAGGAAAAGAAATTGAGGAAACTGATATTCCTGATGAGCTTATGACTCAAGCCCTGGAATATAGAGCCAAGCTGATAGAAGCGATCGCAGAAACAGATGAAGTTCTCTTAGAAAAGTTTCTGATGGAAGAGGAGTTTAGCGAAGCCGAAATTAAAGCAGCGCTTCGTCAGGGAACAATTAATGGTTCCATTATGCCCATGTTATGTGGCTCTGCATTCAAAAATAAAGGAGTTCAAGTTCTCTTAGATGCAGTGGTAGATTATTTACCAGCCCCTCCTGAAGTTCCGCCAATTACGGGAGAACTGCCTAATGGAGAAGAATCCGTCAGGCATTCTCGTGATGAAGAGCCGTTTGCGGCATTGGCATTTAAAATTGCTACGGATAAATTTGGTCGCCTAACTTTTGTCAGGGTCTACTCTGGGGTTTTGGCAAAAGGAAGCTATATCTATAACTCGACTAAGCAAAAAAAAGAGCGTATTTCTCGCTTAGTCGTCTTGAAATCTAATGATCGGATTGAGGTTGATGAACTTAGAGCGGGGGATTTGGGTGCAATAGTTGGTCTTAAGGTAGCTGCTACTGGTGACACTTTATGCGATGATAAAAATCCCATTATCTTAGAATCTCTATATGTTCCTGAACCAGTGATTTCTGTGGCAGTTGAGCCTCAAACCAAAAGTGATGTTGAAAAGCTCTCCAAGGCTTTACAGGCTCTTGCGGATGAAGATCCCACGTTTCGTGTTAGTACCAATCCTGAAACTAATCAGACTGTAATTGCCGGCATGGGAGAACTTCACTTAGAAATCTTAGTAGATCGGATGCTAAGGGAGTTTAACGTTGAAGCTACCGTAGGGAAACCCCAGGTAGCCTACCGAGAGACAATTCGCCAGAGTGGTCAAGGGGTAGGTAAATACATTAAGCAAAGTGGAGGTAAAGGTCAATACGGTCATGCTGTCTTGGAGGTTGAACCCGCAGAAGCGGGATCTGGTTTTGAGTTTGTTGACAAAATTGTCGGAGGCACAATTCCCAAAGAATTTATCCCTCCTATTGAGCAAGGGGTGAAACAAACCTGTGAATCTGGTATCTTGTCAGGATATCCTTTGATAGATATCAAGGTCACTTTGGTGGATGGTTCTTACCACGATGTGGACTCTAATGAGATGGCTTTCAAAGTAGCTGGTTCAATGGCAGTTCGAGACGCAGTAAATAAGGCTGCGCCTGTAGTGTTAGAACCAGTGATGAAAGTTGAGGTCGAAGTTCCCGAAGATTTCTTAGGAGACGTAATTGGGGACTTGAACTCTCGTCGAGGCAACATTGAAGGTATGAACTCCGAAAATGGCATAGCCAAAGTTGATGCTCAAGTTCCTTTGGCAAAAATGTTTGGTTATGCTACAGATATTCGTTCTAAAACCCAGGGACGAGGCATCTTCTCGATGGAATTCAGCGAATACAACGATGTTCCTCGCAATGAAGCTGAGGAAATTATCGTCAGAAATAAAGGGAACACTCTAGTTTAAATAAGGAATAAAGAAATTAATGGCACGCGCAAAGTTTGAACGAAATAAAGAACACGCTAATATTGGCACAGTAGGTCATGTAGACCATGGTAAAACCACTTTGACAGCAGCAATTACTCTAGCTTTGTCTGCTATGGGTAGTGCTAAAGCCAGAAGCTATGAAGATATTGATGCAGCTCCTGAAGAAAAAGCTCGGGGTATCACGATCAACACGGCTCACGTTGAGTATGAAACGGACAATCGTCACTATGCTCACGTAGATTGTCCTGGACACGCCGATTATGTCAAGAATATGATTACTGGTGCGGCTCAAATGGATGGTGGCATTTTAGTAGTATCTGCTGCCGATGGTCCCATGCCTCAAACACGGGAACATATCCTCTTGGCTAAACAAGTTGGTGTTCCTAGTCTAGTCGTTTTCATGAACAAAGAAGATCAAGTTGATGATGAAGAGCTACTAGAATTGGTGGAACTAGAAATTCGTGAGCTATTGAGCGAATATGACTTCCCTGGAGATGATATTCCCATCGTTTCTGGTTCGGCTCTTAAAGCAGTAGAGGCTTTAACCTCTAAGCCTGACACGAAAAAAGGTGATGATCCTTGGGTTGATAAAATTCATGCCCTAATGGAGCAAGTTGATGCTTATATTCCTACCCCTGAGCGTGAAGTAGATAAGCCCTTCTTGATGGCGGTAGAAGATGTATTTTCGATCACAGGTCGTGGTACTGTTGCGACTGGTCGTATCGAACGTGGGATCGTCAAAGTAGGGGAAACCATCGAAATTATCGGCATCAGAGACACTCGCAGCACTACTGTGACTGGAGTAGAGATGTTCCAAAAAACCTTGGATCAGGGTATGGCTGGCGATAATGTTGGCGTGCTACTTCGTGGTGTTCAAAAAGAAGATATTGAGCGGGGCATGGTTCTAGCAAAACCTGGTTCAATTACTCCTCACACTGAATTTGAAGGAGAGGTTTACGTCCTCACTAAAGAAGAAGGTGGTCGTCATACTCCTTTCTTTAAAAACTACCGCCCTCAGTTTTATGTTCGTACCACTGATGTAACTGGTACGATCACAGACTATACTGCTGATGATGGCAGTTCCCAAGAAATGGTAATGCCTGGGGACAATATCAAAATGAGTGTCGAACTAATTAACCCCATTGCCATTGAACAAGGAATGCGTTTTGCGATTCGGGAAGGTGGTCGTACTATTGGTGCTGGTGTAGTCTCTAAGATTATTAAGTAGTCCTGGGGACAACCTATATAGAACGAACAACTTAACCCTAGGGAGTGGACTTAGCCAGTTAAAATTACGCTAGCTCGGTCTGCTCTCTTGTTCATGTGAGAGAATAGGGCTTAGCAGAGAGTTTTTCTGCAAGTCTACTCTTAACTGATATTTTATTCACTACCTGTACCTCGACAACTAAAGAACATGGCAACGATTCAACAACAAAAAATACGCATTCGTCTTAAAGCTTTTGATCAGCGTTTACTTGATACATCTTGTGACAAAATTGTTGATACGGCAAATCGGACTAATGCCTCTGCCGTTGGTCCCATTCCCCTACCAACGAAAAGAAAAATTTACTGTGTTTTGCGATCGCCTCACGTAGATAAAGACTCCCGTGAACACTTTGAAACTCGCACTCATCGTCGCATTATTGATATTTATAAGCCTTCTTCTAAAACTATTGATGCTTTGATGAAGTTGGATTTACCTGCTGGGGTTGATATTGAAGTAAAACTTTAGACAAACATCTAGACAAACAATGTAGACTTATTCTCTTGTAACCTTCTAGATTATTTTCTGGGGGGTTATTTAGGTAGATATGTTCTCCAGAAAAATCAGCTAGAGTAAATAAGTATTAAAATTAGTTATATCTAGAAACAAATATTAGATGGCATCTTCTTCAATCGCAGTCAGAGAGTTACCTTTATTTCCCCTTCCTGAAGTAGTCCTATTTCCTAGTCGTCCATTACCGCTGCATATTTTTGAATATCGCTATCGGATCATGATGAACACGATTTTGGAAAATGATCGTCGCTTTGGAGTTTTGTCAATTGATCCGACGACAGGAGAGATTGCCGAATATGGCTGTTGTGCTGAAATTCTCCATTTTCAGAGATTACCTGATGATCGGATGAAAATGTTAAGTTTCGGTCAGCAAAGATTTAGAGTTTTAGAATACGTCCGAGAAAAGCCTTACCGCGTTGCTTTAGTTGAGTGGATTGAAGATAAACCAACCACCAAAGATTTAAGTCCGATGGCATCGGAAGTAGAAGCATTATTAAGGGATGTGGTACACCTTTCAGCGAAGTTAACTAGCCAAAAAATAGAGTTACCTGATGATTTACCTAGTTCCCCTACAGAACTATCTTATTGGGTTGCCAGTAACTTGTACGGAGTAGCATCTGAACAACAGGCTTTGTTGGAAATGCAGGATACTCTAGAGCGTTTGCAACGAGAACAAGAGATATTAAGTTCTACTCGTAGTCATTTAGCTGCTAGAACCGCCCTTAAAGACGCTTTGGATGATTAACTGAGTTACCAACTCATTAAATCTACAAAGAGGCATATTTATCTTCAACTTTTTAACAATATAAAAGTTTAGATGTATTAAGAGATTATAGATAATTCAACTATATTGAGTTTTTTTCAATATTGTGTGTGCTGCTGAACGATATTGTTCTCGTAAATTAATTGTTCTAGAAGCTTTCTAACGAAAGCTATTTTATGTTTAATAAAGTGGAGCTACTTATTTAGATTACCTACCTGCTTTCTGATATAGGTAATAGATTATAATTACCAAACACTTTTAAGACTTCTGTACAGGCTGATAAATCAGCTAGAGCATCTCTAATTTGAAGATCATGGGAGTTACCTTCTAAATCAATAAAGAAGATATATTCCCCTAAAGAACGCTTACTGGGGCGAGACTCAATTTTGCTTAGATTAATATTTCTACAAGCAAAAATTTCTAAGGCTTTGACTAAAGCTCCAGGGGCATTTCGAGGAAGACTGAATGCTAAAGCAAGATGGCTACCTTGAATAGGTTCTATTTCTCGAAGTTTATCGTTTATTCCAGAACTAACAATCCAAAAGCGGGTACAGTTATCAGGACTATCTTTAATATCTGCTGCCAATATCGGTACTTTATATATCTCTGCGGCTCTAGGAGAAGAAATTGCTGCTGCGGTATGATCATCTTCGAGATATTTTATTCCCTCTGTGGTGGATTTTGTCGGTACAAGTTGAACTTGAGGCAAAAAGTTTTCGAGCCATTTTTGACATTGAGCTAAACCCTGAGGATGAGAATAAACTGTTTTGAGTTGTTCTAGAGATTCCCCAAACGATAGTAATCCGTGGGCAATAGGAAGAGTCAATTCCTGATATACCTGGAGATTAGTCGATTGCCATAAAGTATCTAAGACAACAGTAACGCTACCTTCGATAGAGTTTTCAATCGGTACTACAGCCTGATCAATATTCCCGTTGGCAACAGATTGTATTGCTTGAGCAATACTGGGATAGGCACATAAAGTAGGAGTTAGTTGTTGATTGTTTGAGAGCCAAGTCGAATAGGCTAAAGCAGCAGTTTCCGAATTAGTACCTATGGGACCAAGATAAGCAAGAGTAAGCTTCATAAAAACTTTGTAATTACAACACAAAAGTATAAAGAAAGTATCATTTTTTTACAAATGAACAGTCTATTCGCGAAATGTAACTTAAGATTGATAGACGATTAAAACCTCAGCATTTTCACTTATGTACGTTAGTTTCAGCACCTCAGAATCAGTTCATATACCAGTCGATAGTAAAGAAACGCCAATACAGCACTATTTACGTCAGCCAAAAAGGCTAGTTAAGGCGATCGCTGATCCTCAGTTAGTCAAACAGAGAGGGGATGATCTTTATGAGTTAAAAATGCGCCCAATTAACTTTATGGAAATATATCATTTCCAGCCGATTGTGCTGCTAAAAGTATGGTCTGGCTCTAATAGCAGTGTATATTTGAAATCTGAAGGTTGTAAGATCGAAGGTATTGACTATATCAACGAACGTTTTTCCCTGAAACTTAAAGGTGTTTTGTATCCTCAAGAACTTAACGGAATAACAATTTTAAAAGGGCAAGCAGATTTGAATGTAGGAGTTGAATTACCTACTGCATTAATGTTTACCCCCAAACCATTTTTAGAAAGAGCCGGCGGTAAATTGCTGAAAGGTGTGTTAAGTAGAATCAAGCACAAGCTGACAACTCAGTTAGTACATGATTATTACATTTGGGCATCTCAGGAAATTGAATCGGAACCAAAATCTACTACCAAACCCAAATTAGCACCAGATCTAGATCTAGGATACTAAATAACTAAAAAAAACAGGAATTTCTTGTCAAAATAGTTATTGGCAGGATTTAAAGGAGCGACGATGTTCCTTGCAGATTCCAAACTGCTGGATGGCTAAACGATGTTTAGCCGTAGGATAGCCTTTATTGTTTACCAAGTCATATTCAGGATATTGTGCAGCCAAACCAACAATCAATTCATCACGCCACACCTTAGCCAAGATACTAGCTGCTGCGATTATAGGCGATCGCAAATCACCTTTAATCACAGTTTTTTGAGGAATATCTAAGTCGGGAACAGAAAATTTCCCATCTACCAGACAAACATCAGGAGTAATCTGCAAGCCTAATATACATCGCTTCATCGCCAACAGTGAAGCTTGTAAAATATTGAGTTCATCTATTTCCGCAACACTAGCAGAGTCAATATACCAGCCAGCAACGACTTTTTTTATTGGCGGAACCAATTCCCGACGCTTGCGGGGCGATAATTTCTTGCTATCTTTTACACCGAGAGCAATTAATTGAGGAACAGCGGAAAGCGGTAACACCACTGTAGCCGCAACGACAGAACCAAATAAAGCACCACGACCAACCTCATCTACCCCCACAATTAAAGTATCTTGATCGGTAAATTCTGCTAGTAAGGATTCATCAAACATTTATGGCAAGTTAAAGTCGTGTGCTGTTTGTCAACTAGCTAATAGCTAATAAGCT
>CALLPS010000270.1 GCA_938015355.1 uncultured Pleurocapsa sp. | reverse complement strand
TTAATTAGCCATAAGACTCAATTTTTTCTTTACCATCAGGCATAGCGGGTATAAATTTTCTTAACCCCAAATACTGCTCTAGAATATGCCAAACATACAGTGGGTTTAAAACTGCGTAGCGTTGCCATAGCCTTTTGGGCTCTTGAATTAAGCGAAAAAGCCATTCTAAGCCTGCGTCTTGCATCCATCCAGGAGCCTGAGGCAGAGTGCCCGCATGAAAATCAAAAGCAGCTCCAACAGCTAAAATTGGGATATTCAGCAAGTTACGATACTCATATGCCCATGTTTCTTGTCTAGGACAACCCAGTCCGAGAAAGACTGCATTTGCTCCAGATGCCTTAATTCGAGCTACTAACTGTAACCGCTCTGATTCAGAAAGCCTTCTGAATTTAGATTCCTCCATACCTGCAATCTTAATCCCAGGATACAGCCGCGCCAAATTGCGGGCAAATTTATCTAGAGTCCTTTTTTGACTACCATAGAGATAAATGCTCAATCCCTCCTGAGTAAGCGATTCTGCTACTTTCAAGGTTAGGTTGGGTCCATAAACTCGGTCGGGTAACTGCTGCTTATACAGCCAAGATAATGCCCAGCGCACAGGTTGCCCATCGGGAACAATTAAATCTAGACCGTTTAAACGCCTAGCATGAGTACTATCAAAGAACCCCGTCATTACACCATGAACAGCCAAGGCACTTACAGAACAAGCCTGTTTACGCTTTGCTGCGGCAGTAATTTTGGATACTGCAAATTCATAATCAACGGCATTGACGTTGATTCCTAATATTGAATACTTTCCTAAATTAATCATTTGTCATTCCATCTTTCTATACCACTCTCGTAAATTTCAGACAAGATTTGGTTGATATTATATTTAAGCGACCAGTCAGGATAATGAGATTTGAACTTAGATAAATCGCTAATATACCAGATATGATCACCACTGCGGTTATCTTCAGTGTACGAATAATCTAGCTTTCTGCCTGAAAGCTCTTGGGCTACTTCAATTGCTTCTAGCATTGAACAGTTACTTTCTCTTCCACCACCAATGTTATAGACTTCAGCTACCCGTGGGTTTTGATAAAACTGATAAAAAGCAGCTATTAAGTCTGAAGAATGAATATTGTCGCGGACTTGTTTTCCCTTGTAGCCATAAATTGTATACGGCTTACCAATAGCGGTACATTTCACTAAATATGCCAGAAAACCATGTAGTTCCGTTCCTGAATGGTTTGGTCCAGTTAAACATCCTCCTCTAAAGGAAGCTGTGCGAATACCAAAATAACGCCCATATTCTTGCACTAAGACATCTGCCGCTACTTTAGAGGCTCCAAACAAAGAGTGCTTACATTGATCAATGCTCATACTTTCAGGGATACCCTGATGATACTCATGGGCAGAATCGATTTCCCACCGTTTTTCTAATTCATTAAGAGGCAAAGCATTAGGAAGATCCCCATATACTTTGTTGGTAGATGTAAAAATAAAAACAGCATCAGGACAATACTCACGAGTAGCTTGCAATAGATTGAGAGTCCCATTGGCATTAACCGTGAAATCGGAGAAGGGATCACTAGCAGCCCAGTCATGGGATGGTTGTGCTGCGGTATGAATAATTAAAGAAATATCATGACCAAAATGTTGAAAAATCTCTTTAATTTTATCGTAATCCCGAATGTCTACTTCCCGATGTTGATAATTATCAATTTCTTTTTCTAGTCTTTGTCGATTCCACTTTGTTGAAGCTTCTTCTCCAAAGAAAAACTTGCGCATATCGTTATCGATACCGATAACATCCATTCCTAAGCTACTAAAAAACCTAACGGCTTCTGATCCGATTAGACCAGCAGAACCAGTAATAATTGCTACACCCATATCAAACTATAATTTTTAACTATTTATTTACTTTAATTACTCATTCTTTACCAAAAATTCAAATTTATATAAATTTAAGATGAATTGAGAGTATTAATCTTTTACGTATATTTACTACCAAGTCTTTGATATAATACCTTGAAATCATGCAAATGTCGATAAGTAATTAAGTAAAAATGCGGAGATATAATTTTTCAGTAAAAATTGCTAAAAAGCAATGTTATCTGGTGATTACTATAATGTGAAAGAAATACATATAGCCCCGAAAAACTACATTTGTAGAATGCAAGAGCAATTAATTTAAGAGCAATAGTTTTTCTCCAGAAAATTCATGAAAAATATATTATCTTGACTTTATTTAAATCAACATTTAGTCAAAGCATTATTTTAATCACGAAAATCAAACTTGTATTGCTGTAAACCAGAAGATTTTCCAAAACAGATATTATTAATCATATTAATCAGCATCGAAAAATTATAGTTATTTAGAATCATTATTAAATTGATTTAATCTTTTTTTTGTTTTACAGTGTGATCTCTAAAGCAAGGCTACTCTTATGGTTTGAAAACAGGTATAAGCGATCGCACCAAGTCTAAAGACTAAGAAATTATTATTTCTCTGCTTTTTGGATTATGTCAAGTTATCAGAAAAAGTTTATGCTCAATGTCTCTGTGAGCTTTCTCAGGGCAATTATTTTGGAGTAATTTAATTACTTCCTCAAGAATAAACTGGGAAATTGACTTTAAATATTAGGCAAAAAGCATCTTGCCAATTTACCTAAACTCGATGAATTGTTTCATACTCTTGATAGACACTACCAAAGCTTCCTGTAATCATGCCTGCTCCCAGACAAGCAGTCTGAATGCCTTTAACAAAAACTGCTTTTCGACCACATGAAATTAATGCAGTTAAAATGCCTTGTATCAGGCGGAAATTACCTTTGGCAAATCGTTGGATTCTAGTTCCCAAAGTTCGGCTTTGAACTAGTTCACAAAATGCAAATCCATTGCCCCTGCGGTAAGCTCTTTGCCATAGCCACTTGGAGTTGGTTCGACTAGCTGGGAGCCATTCTGTTACCAGAGCATTATTTGCCCAGACCGCTTTGTAACCTTTCTGATAAACCTGCATAAATAGATGGGTATCGTCTGCCCCATTTGAGCGGAATTGCTCGTCAAAACGAATATGCTGAAATAACTTAGCCTTGGCAAAGAGGTTGCTAGTGTAGGCAAACCCGTAATTGTGTAGCAGATTTTGACCGTTAGGTAAATTACCACTACCGAAGAAGTCATAGAGCCATTCTGCGGGGGGATCGACAAAATGTGGGGCAACTGGACCAGTTAGGATATCTGCATCAAACTCTTGCTGGGCAGCAATCAACTCATCTAGCCAATTCTCAGCAGGGACTTCATCATCATCCATAATCGCTATAAAATCAACATCATCCTTAACCATGTCGACGGAATGGTTTCGAGCGAAAGGAATTCCTCTTTGCTTTTCTATATCGTATTGGAGCTTGATGTCATGGTTGGCAATAAAGTCTTCACAAACACTTCGGGCAGAGCCTTCAGCATCATTATCTACAATCACCAGTCTGATCTCTGGAGGAGTATTTTTGTTCTTGGTGAATTTTTGCTTAACTATACCTTGAAGTAATCTACTCAATCCATCTGGACGAAAGCAGGTGATTACACACACGGCAATTCGGAACGGTTTGGCATTATTAGTAGTCTCGACTTGATTTTCTGCAACTCTCATATTCATTAGTAATAATTACGTGGGTATTATGGTGTCAGCCATCGTCAATGTAGGACAATTTGTCAATCAGTTAATTCAAAATCAACTTGTAGTAGCGGTATCATTAATTATTTTTACTTTTTAATTAACTTAGTTTGCATTGATAGCCAATCAAGGAGAATTATTAAAAGCTTTTACAATGTTCATCTGATTAAATTTAATAAACGTTGTATTACATTTCTGACTCTCAGTAAGAAATAAAGATAGAGGGGGAAAATTCTAGAATAATATTTGGAATACTAGTTTACAAGTTTACGACATATCATAATCATCAGTATTTGGCGTTAAAAGCCTCATTAAATAAGAACGAAGTGTAATTTTGTTTTAAAAGTAACTTTTTATTCATAATAAATTTACCATAATTAACTCAGTAAGAAAATAGTTATAGCGATTATTATGGAGAGATACTTACCAGTGATTTGATCTGGGATTCAAATTAACAACTTTAATCATTGATGGAAATCAATGGGATAGCTTACCTGATGAAGATTAGAAAAGGAACAGATTTTGATATTGATTCAAAATACGAAAACTTTTAATGATAATTATTTAAGCAAGTCATCGTAATTTTTTAAAAAAAACTGCTATCTAATTTTGGCATAGTGTCATCCAATAAACTCTGATAATCGCAAAATTTCCTCCTTTACCGACATATTCCATTGCTCACGATAGGCAGCAAGATCTAATTCTTGAACAGATAAAGAGCGAATAGCTTGGGATATTGACTCCGAAGAATTATCGACCAACACAGCCCATTCTCCAAATAGTTTTTGGGTTAGAGAAGTTTGACTAATAACTAATTGAGTATTAGAAGATAAGGCTTCGCACGCACCACTGGGCTGAGTAGCATCACTAGTAGTTAATACTAGGGCAGCCAGACTAGAACATAAAACTTGATGGTATTCTTCTGTGGCTAAAAAACCAGTTAAATTTACATTATCCAATTTCTGTAAACTGCAAGCAGTTTCGGAATCAAGTTTATTAACATCAGCCGTAATGACAAAGTTGTATTCTCTCAACTGCTTCATGGTGTCGATCAACAACTCTACTGGCTCATCCCAGGGATCGAAAGAAGCAATAACTAAGATCTGCTTTGCTAAGCGTTCCTGAAATCTATCAGAAGTAATCATTTTGATTGGATCAGAAATAGTAAATAGTCGTACGTCGGGGTACATGCTTCTCACTAACTGAAACATTTCTACATTATGTACAATTATTGCCAGAGAATTTCTCAGTATAGTTTGAGAAAAAGGCAATTTTTGCCACATGTTCACTTGAAACAGTGGATTATGGGCATCAATTACGTAAGGAGTCTTGGTAATCAATGCTGGTAAGGCACTAAAGGTGGGAGGGCATTGAGCGACGATAAACTTAGGTTTTTTAGTCAAAATATCTTTGATATTGACCACCAGTTTGAATAGGTAGTCTAATGGTCGTAAATATTTACTTCTAAAAAGATGAGGAATAAATTTTAGTTCACAATCTAATAGAGATGCAAGAACTTCTGGTCTTCTTTGATATTGTTTCCAAACAACAAATAAACCATGAAGTTTGGTTTGTGATATTTTATCTGGCATTTTTCATAAGTAACTAATCATAGTTGTTAGTTATTTTATACCTTGATAAACATTTATAGTGAATATTTTTAGAGAATTTATATTGTCAGGTTATTGATTCTGGTCTTTTACCAAACTTTAGATATATCGACAAACAAAAGACACTTTCTTTACATAAATTATCCGAATTAAATTTACAATTCAAGTATATAAAGCTATTTTTGGGTATAGGATGTGTCGAATTAAACAGATTTTTTTGAGTAGTGATATACAGCACCCCAGAGAAAAACCATTAAGAGAAATTCTGAAGTAATGGTTGCCCAAATAGCACCATGCCAACTATATAAAGGGATCAGCCATAAGTTTAGTAACCCGTTAATAATTGCGACTATTACCTGCGAAGTACTTCTTGCACTCTGAAAATTAGCTCCAGTTAATGTATCGGCGGCAAAAAGATGCATTGTCCTAAAGAAAATTGTGGGAGAAAGCCACACTAAAGCGATCGCAGAATTACTATATCCTGAACCTAGGATTAAGGGGATCAAAGGTGCAAAAATTGCTAGAGCAACGATCGCAGCTAAAGAGTAAACTAAAGATATAGGTAGTAACTTTTTGCAGAGCTTAAAACTGTCTTTAATTCCAGATGCTCCTTGTTGAAAGAAGTTTCGGAAAGAAGCCATCGCCAGGGACAATATGGGGGTAAATGATACGTTTAAAATGTGATAAGCAGCTCCATATATTCCCGCAGATTCTAGAGTAGATAATTTGGCTAACATGGATTTATCTAAGTCGTTATAGATACTTTGAGCCGATATGCCGACTGCAAATGAAAACCCTAATCGTAAATCTTGCTTAACTTTTGACAAAGCAAATTTAGCAGATCCAACCTGCTTTACCAATAAATATGTCGATGTCGCCGCAGCACAAAATGTTGCTAAACAATATAGCATTGTCCAAGTTTGAATACTTGGTTGCTTGAACAATGTAATTAATAATAAAACAGCAAAAAACCTATTTAAGGAAACAATGAATATAGCTTTACCTGTATAGTTGAGGAGTCCCACCCCCGTAAAGCTATCTCGAACCAGATCATTTAACCTCAGAAAAATTAGGTTAGCTAAAGCTATAAAAAAGACGGCATAAATCGAAATACCAGGTATAGGAATAAAGCGATAAATTATTAAAACTAAACTAATAAATAATGAGCCGAACATCAGGGTTCTAAGAATTCCTGTGCCCCAACATTCACTAAACAAATTTCTCTGTCGAGAAACTTTTTGAATAATAATTTTTTCGCTACCCCAACTCGCAAAAGGGATAAAAATAGAGACGATGGCGATAATTCCAATATAAGCACCATATCTGGCTGGGGCAAAACTGCGAGCTAAAATTACAAAATATATTCCCTGAACAATTAACTGTAATATTAATGATGTGAAGATAGAGAAAGAACCTTTAAATCTTTCACTTTTGGATAATTTATTGACTAGGGAAGCCAAACTTTTTTTAGGCATATATTAATTTGCTGATTGGGAATTTGGGGATTTAACGGTCATGGAGTAAATTGCGATTAAAGAGATTATCCAGATAAAACCTTGGGCGGTTAAAAAAGATATTTCAGTTAGGTCGTGAGTGACTGTATAAATCAAAAACAAGAATGTCCAGAGCATTTTGATATCTTTAGACACCAGATATTTTAATAGCGAATTAAATAAGCATCCCATATATCCCAAGATAAATACAGATAGTCCCACAAATCCTAAATTTAGCCATAGTTGTATATATCCATTATGGGCATGAACTGGATTCCAGGTATGAACTTTCCATAATAAATCAGTTTCTCGATGTACCCCAGAAAAAAATGTACCATATCCATAACCCAACCAGGGCTTTTGCTGAATAAATCCCCACAAATCTGCCCACAAAGGAGTTCTTCCTGTTAAGGTAATATCTTTATTATTGGCAGCGAGAAAAGTATTAAAGTTAATCGTGATGATAAATAACAGAAAAGCACTGAAGATAATAAATAGTAGGACGAGAAACACACTCTTCTTTGATTTGAGAGATAGATAGTTTAGTCCTTGAGCGATCGCAAAAATAAAGATCACACTCACTAAGGAGGTTGCAGACTCGGCAAACACAATTAAAACTACTGATAGTAATCCAAAAATTCGATACAGTAGCCGATTTTTCTTACTAGAAATTGATAAAAAATAGAAGGTTAAGAAACTGACAAACATACTTTCTCCCAATCCATTTTTATGGGGATAAATTCCCCTCCAGGCACCACTCACCGCATCAAGACTAGAGATACCATATTCTGGAAGTGCCAAGGCAAATAAAAAGCTAAAAAGTATCGCAATACCAAAAGTCCAACTGTATATTTTTAGCTGTTGTTCAAAGCTATTACGAGAAGCTAAATAGAGGGCAAAAAAAGTTGTTCCAATCAAAGAAATTACTTTTCTTAAGGCAATATCAGGAATTGAAGACCATGATACAGAAACAATGGCTAACCCGATTAAAAATAGCAGCCAAAAGTTAGTCTTCAGGAAGCTCAAAGTTCTTTGCCAGCGAAATGCTAAGAGAGCAAAAGAGATAGCATAGATTCCTAAAAAACCGAGGCGAAGGAACACACTATCAACGTCTCCTTCTTCTCCGCCGACTCCTCCACCCAGTATTACGGTAAAGAATCCTTGTGAAAATAGCAGTAAAGACACTACTGAAAAAACCTTTTCAAAAGGAGCAATTGATTGTTTCATACTCTTTTCTTAAATGAAGAGATGCTTTAAATCTTGATGTTTTTCACCAGGAAATAGACCTTAATGATCATAAAAAATCTCTTATTATTTATTTAGTTTAATATTAATTTTTGACGTTTAAAATACATCATTTTATTGATTAGTATAATTCAATAACCAGTAAAGGGCAGATTATACTAACCTATCTAAAAATTACTTTTCATGACTATTTTGCATGACTATTTTTAGCACTAATAACCGAATAAGTTGTCAGTTAATCTGATAGCTTATCTACGATTCGGTTATTAAATTTCCATCTATTCCCCAAAGCTCAATTAATCTAAATAAAAAATAAACTAGGAAAGATATAAATCTCTGGCTAAACACTATTCCTGATGAGCATAGTAATAGCTACTATAATAATTAGGCTCATGGTTCATATTTGCCCCATTAACGATGATACCAAGCACTTTTTCTCCCGTACCTTCTAGTATTTTCTTGGCCACTTTTGCACTACTATAGTCAACAACTCCAGGACGAACTACAAAGAGAAAACCATCGGCAATTTTACCGATTACCTTCGCATCAGGAATACCGATCATTGGTGGTGTATCAAAAATAATTTGGTCGTAATTCTGGGCTACATCTTTGACAAAATCATTAAAAGCAGGAGAATCTAACAAAGCGATCGGATTGTCGGGAATAGAGCCGGAAGGCAATACATCTAGATTGTGCATCATATTTTGAATACCATCTTGCCATTGCATTTCCCCTTGGAGAACATTACTCAGACCAATCTGATTGGTAATTTCCCAAATACGATGTTGACTCGGACGACGCATATCGGCATCGATTAAAAGGATTTTTTGTCCACATTGAGCTCGTGCTATTGCCAAATTCGCTGATACGGAAGACTTACCTTCTTGAGGAACAGAACTAGTAATGGCAATAACTTTTTTCTCAACATCAGCATCCTGAAGTTTGAGGTTCACTTGAATGTTCTGGTATGCCTGTTTTAGGGGCATCATTGCTGTCATTTGTCCTGGAATATCCTCAACAGTAGTTCCAGGTAATTGAAGTTGTCCGACCTCTCCAGTCAAGCTCAAATCAGGCACCACGCCATGAAGAGGATAGGCAAACATATTTTCTACTTCTTGAGTATTTTTGATGGTGTTGTCTTTAAGATCTAGTAAAAAAGCCAATGCCATACCAAATAACGCTCCCATCATCGCCCCCGCAGCAACAATGACTTTTCCGTCAGGATTTACCGTATCTTCGGCGATCGCAGCATCGGCAATTACACGAACTTTATCTATATCCCGATCTATCAGAAATCCTGTGTCATTTTGACTTTTTAACAAAGTGTCATAAGTTCCTTCCGCAGCTTTAAGCTTCCGTTCTAATTGTCTTTGCTGTTCTTGTAGTTGAGGAGACAAGTTCGACCTTCTTTGAATCTTATTATATTCACCTCTAAAAGATGCTAACTTTTGCTCTAAACCTTCCCTCCGCAATCCCAAGTTAGCAAATTCTGAAAGCTGTGATTGCTTCAAATTCCCTAGGCTGAGAATATTAACATTTCGTGCTAAACCTTGTTGACCAGAACCTAAGGTGCTAGAAATTTCTCGTTCTAATAGAGCAGTTAAATCGGCTTTTTCCTCTCTTAAACTAATGATTTGAGGTGCGCTATCCGAGAGAAAGTTTTGTTTTTGAGCTAGCTCTACCTTGACTTTCTGTAGCTGAGTCAATGTCTGCTGCACACTTTTAGATTGGCTAAGAGAACTTACTGCTGAAGCTTCTTGCCAATTCATACCCAATTGACCTTGCAATCTATTGTATCGAGCATTAACATCATTCAGCTGTGCATTTACTTGATTGATTTGGCTTTCAATCCGAGAAAGTGCATTAACATCATTAGTACCCTGAAGATCCACATCGGAAATGCCGTTGCGATTCTTAAATAATCGTAAATTTTCCTCCGCTTGAATCACCGCATCTTCTGCTTCTGGTAACTTCTTGTCAATCAAATCCCTAGCTTTTTTCGTCTCACCACGATCTGCTAGAGTAAAGCCTTCGGAATACAGTTCAACTGCTCTCTCGACAAACGCTACCGCTACATCTGGGTCAGGATCTTCGTAGTTAACCTGGAGTAATTCAGTCCCAATAATTGGACTAACTTTAAAGGACTTAATGGCATGCTTATAAGTTAGGGTCTTGCCATTTTTCGACTTGAGGTCAAGCTCCTTAATTACTCTTTCCAAAATTGGTCGAGATTGCAGAATTTGGGCTTCTGTCTCGATAGGATCTTTAGTTAAGACTGTTCCTTTAAGTTCGGGAGTACCATCATCAATACCAATTCGATCAGGACTTTCTGGTTTTATTTGCAATCGAGCTTCTGCCTGATAGACATCTTCTGAAACTAGAGCGGCAACCAAAGAAAGGGTTAAGATACCAGCGAAAGTTGCGGTAGCAGGTATCCAGCGACGTTTCAAAACCTGCCAATAACGACTAAAGTCAATATACTCTTCTATGTGTAAGTTAGAATCCATAAATTTACTTACTGTATTGAATTTATTTATGTGGAAAATATGTTGAAAAAGTTAAAGTAGTTAGGTTTGAGGTGAATTAATATGCACCTTTAGCGCGGAAAACCACCTGAATTGTCTGTAATAAGATTTTGAAATCTAAGGCTAAGGACCAGTTTTCGATATACTCGAAATCTAAATTGAAAACTCCATCAGAGCCAGTATCAGAACGACCACTAACTTGCCACAATCCTGTAATTCCTGGCAAAACCTCCTGGCGGAAAAAATGATCTTGAGAAAATTTTTCTACGTCTCTTACAGGGAGAGGTCTTGGTCCGACTAAGCTCATCTCACCACGCAAAACATTAAATAATTGAGGCAGTTCATCAAGACTGAGACGACGGAGATATTTACCAACTTTGGTAATACGAGGGTCGTCTTTAATTTTAAATAAAATTCCCCCCTGAACTTCATTTTGAGCTTCTAGCTTTTGCTGTAACTCACTGGCATTTTCCACCATTGTCCGAAATTTCCAGATTTTAAAGTGATTACCCTTGAGACCAACGCGAGTCTGCTTGTATAAAATGGAGCCTGGTGAATCCAGCTTGATCAATGCGGCAATAAACAGCATTGGCAAACCGACAACTGTTAATAACACTGAAGATAATAAAATATCAAAAACACGCTTACTGAAAAAATCAATTCCAATGATCGCTGATTGAGCAAGTCTGATAGTTGGGACACCAATGATTGTAGAAATCTCTGCCTGTCTTTCTGGCAACTTAATGTTAATCGGCAATATTCTCCAGTTAACACCAATAGTTCTCAATTTCCAATACAAACTGGCTGC
>CALLPS010000269.1 GCA_938015355.1 uncultured Pleurocapsa sp. | reverse complement strand
ATCGGCAACGTCCAAGCTATTGACTTAAAGCCTTAAGAAACTGCTGCAAATTACCCAGAAAACTAGTCTTTTTCCTGGGTTGAGCATCACTATTTTCTCCTTCAGGATTAGTCAAGCTGATCATTAACCGATCCAGATCTTCTCCCATGGGTTTAGAGGACAATTCCTTAGCCAATTCATAGCCTGATTCCGACTCCAACCAGATTTGCCAAGACGAAGGATGACAACGCAAAATTGCCCCATCTGGGAGGGGTCGTAGATGATAACAAGGATAAATATTTTTAATAAAGCGATCGCGCAATTTGCGGGCGGTTAAACCAATTCCCACCACTGCCACATCTTCTAACTGAGGTATCAAAAAAATCACTGGGCGATCGCCAGCAAGCTGACTGAGTTTTTCCGCTCGATCAACCTCGACTGCTGAGGGACAGGCAACGATAAATATTTCATCTTCTGGGTCAATTTGGCTTTCAATGGGAGTAAAGCGACTACCCATATCCGTTACCCTAAAAGGTTTGTCTCCCCAGTTACGTTTGGCTAATGAGGCGGCACCTGTATCGGGAAACATCACCTTAACCTGGGAACCATCTTCCGCAAATAGCTGGGCAAATTCTAGCGCTAATGCCTCGGATTTTAGAGCAATTTCGGGAATCACCAACTCTACCTGGAGTAGTTTATACCCTTCGGCGATCGCTGCTTTCGTCGCTTCTTTTGCCTGTTCAACTGCGGCATCTAAGGTTTCGGGAAAAGTATTCATCAATAAATTGCATCTAGAAATTAGTTTTATCAAAAGCTCTAAGCCCCAAAGAAAGCAAGTTTAAATAGCCCATAGTGGGAGCTTTGCTTCTTTATTTTAGCGATCGATGTTCCTCTAGATTGCTAAGTATTTTTACTTTCTTCAGCCTGGTACTGATCTACGTGAGCGTCTAAAATTAAACCTTTAACTGATGAATCACCACTCATTTATGGCGTTGAGGAGTGAACTACTTCATGTCGTAACCAAACAAATTAGCATTGACTTCCTCTAAATCAATATCTCCCAAACCATATTCTTGCCAACGTCTGGTGACCATGGCTGCTACATCAGCATCGGATTCTAAAGGTTCTCCCCATTCATGATCAGTTTCAGGAGGGATCTTGGTTGTCGCGTCAATTCCCATCCGTCCACCTAAGCCAATTTTCTCACTGGCAAAATCTAACGTATCAAAGGGAGTATCGGGTAAAATAAAGACATCCCGAGTCGGATCTACTTTGGAGCTAATTGCCCAAACTACTTGGCGCGGATCGCGAATATTGATATCTTTATCAACCACAATCACAAACTTGGTATAGGTGAATTGAGGTAAAGCACTCCAAAATGCCAAAGCAGCTCTTCTCGCCTGACCAGGATAGGCTTTATCAATGGAAATGATTGCCGCCTTATAACTCAAAGCCTCCATCGGTAGGAAAAAATCAACAATTTCCGAAACTTGTTGACGCAGAATTGGCGTATAAATACGGTTCAGTGCGATCGCCATCATCGCTTCTTCTTTCGGTGGACGACCACTAAAAGTAGTCAGATAAATGGGATCTTGACGATGAGTAACACACTGAAAACGTACCAAAGGAGAGTCTTCAACCCCGCCATAGTAACCCATGTGATCCCCAAAAGGGCCATCAGGCAGCATTTCTCCTGGGGTAATTGTTCCTTCTAGAACAAATTCAGCATCCGCTGGGACTTCCAAATCCACCGTTTTGCACTTAGCTAGGCTTACTCCACTACCACCATATAATCCTGCAAACAACCACTCAGAAAGATCAACAGGAATTGGGGTGGCAGCCGCCATAATGATCATCGGATCGACTCCTAGGGCGATCGCAATTTCTAGTTTTTTACCTGCTTCCGCTGCCTTACGAAGATGTCTTGCTCCCCCACGCACTGACAACCAATGAACCGTCATTGTATTTTTTGAATGTAGTTGTAGACGGTATACTCCTACATTCGGTGTTCCCGTCTCGACATCTTTAGTAATTACTAAACCTAAAGTGATTATTTTCCCCGCATCCCCAGAGTAAGGACGGATCATCGGTATTTGGTTGAGATCGACAGCTTCTCCTTCAATCACTACCTGCTGGCAAGCAGGAAAAAAGTTTCGTCCTGGTTTTGCTTTTAAAACATCAAACAAGACTTTGCCGAAATCTACTGCCTGCTTGATTTTCTTTGGTGGTTTAGGCTGCTGTAACATGGCTAGCTTCGATCCCAAGGTTTCCAGCTCCTCTGGGGCTTCCATATTCATTGACCAGCAAATCCTCTCCACTGTCCCCATCAAGTTCACTGCCACAGGGTAGGTAGATCCCTTAACATTCTCAAACAATAAGCCAGGACCTCCTGCCTGAAGCATCCGATTAGAAATTTCCGCAATTTCTAATTCTGGATCAACCAACGCCGAAATGCGTCTAAGTTGCCCCTTCGATTCCAAAATTTTGATAAATCCCCGTAGATCTCTAGCCATGTTAAGAAATATAAAGCTGTCCGTATATATTCTAGTCTAGAAGAGTTGGGTCAGAATCTAAAATCTTGGTCAAAAAGCTAGAGGGAGCTAGAAGCGAGATCTTGATTGATGGCATCAATAATGTTGTGGAGAGCTTCGATAAATTCTTGTTCTGATTTAGAATTTAAGGCATTTAGCAAATAAGCTTTTCCTCCTTTGGGCTGACAGAGGAATTGAACTACTTGATTTTTATTACTTCTCGTACTCATGAAACTAAATTTGTCTAAAAACTGTTTATTTAAAATTAGATATAAGCTAGATTATCTATCTTTATTGAGTTACATTTCATCAGCAAAATGGCTGATAAACTCGCAAAATCAAGCATATTACTTATACTAACCGTTTAAGATAAGTTTATTATATGATACTTAAGCCTCGGAACTTCTTACGCTCCCGAGCACTGTCATACCTATAAATGCTCTAGTCTAAGAATTGCTAAGACTTTTCCATGATAGATACATTGAGTTAAATTTACCAAAGCCTAAATCTTTAGGCAAAACCAAGTCTCATTTAAGGCTAAATTACCTCTGCCAGGAACTGTTGCCTGTTGTCTGTTGATGTTATGCCCTTGTGATACTGTTGACTGATTAATGGGTAGATATCCCTAAAGTCCTTAAAAGTAGCCAAATGATAGAATTATTAAAAGTTATTAAAATTACTTTCTAATTAGGCAATCAAAGATTAGAAAGCAAATATCAGACTCAATAATAATAAGGATTATTCATAAAAAATTACTATGCTGAAAAGACTTTTGGGCGATCCCAATGCACGTAAACTGAAGAAATTTCAGCCTTTGGTGGCGGAAATCAATCTGATTGAAGAAGATATCAAAGATTTATCCGACGATGAGCTAAAAGCGAAAACAGTTGAATTTCGTGAACAACTTGCCAAAGCAGATACGGATGAAGAAATCAAGGAAATTCTTGATGATCTTTTACCCGAAGCTTTCGCGGTGGTTAGAGAAGCGGCAATTCGTGTATTAGGCATGCGTCATTATGACGTACAGTTGCTTGGAGGCATAGTCTTACACAAAGGACAAATCGCTGAGATGAAAACTGGGGAAGGGAAAACCCTCGTCTGTACCCTCCCTGCTTATCTCAATGGTTTGACTGGTAAAGGAGTTCACGTTGTCACCGTAAACGATTACCTGGCTCGAAGAGACGCGGAATGGATGGGACAAGTACATCGTTTCTTGGGCTTAAGCGTGGGGTTGATTCAGTCGGGAATGAGTCCCACCGAAAGAAGGAAAAATTATGCCTGTGACATTACCTACACCACTAACAGCGAATTAGGTTTTGATTATCTGCGGGATAATATGGCTGTATCTATGGAAGAGGTAGTACAGCGTCCTTTTAATTATTGTGTGATTGACGAGGTGGATTCTGTTTTAGTTGATGAAGCAAGAACCCCGTTGATTATTTCAGGACAAGTAGAACGCCCGACAGAAAAGTATCTTCAAGCCGCCCAGATAGCTGCCCAGCTGATTAAACAGGAAGAAGATTACGATGAAGAGGTCAATGGAGACGAAGGGGTTGGTGATTATGAAGTAGATGAAAAAGCCCGTAATGTTTTGATGACTGATGAGGGATTTGCTCACGCTGAACAAATGTTGGGGGTGTCAGATTTATATGATCCTGAAAATCCTTGGGCTCACTATATTTCTAATGCTGTTAAAGCTAAAGAACTTTTTACCAAAGACGTTAACTATATGGTACGTAACGACGAGATTGTGATCGTCGATGAGTTTACGGGCAGGGTATTAGCAGGAAGACGCTGGAGTGATGGCTTACACCAGGCAATTGAAGCCAAAGAAGAAGTCCCCATTCAGAAAGAAACTCAAACTTTAGCTAGCATTACTTATCAAAACTTTTTCTTGCTCTATCCTACTTTGGCAGGGATGACTGGTACAGCGAAAACCGAGGAAACTGAATTTGAAAAGGTTTATAATCTCCAGGTAACGATTATTCCCACTAACTTGCCTTCGAGAAGGGCAGATCTAGCAGATGTAGTTTTTAAACAAGAAATTGGTAAATGGCAAGCAGTTGCCGAAGACTGTTCTAATATGCACGAGAAGGGTCGTCCTGTGCTAGTGGGTACTACCAGTGTGGAAAAATCTGAGCTAATTTCCCAATTGCTCCAGGAAAAAGGAATTGAGCATAACTTGCTTAATGCTAAACCTGAAAATGTGGAGCGAGAGTCGGAAATTGTCGCTCAAGCTGGTCGTAAAACAGCAGTAACCATCGCCACGAATATGGCAGGGCGAGGTACAGATATTATTTTGGGTGGTAACGCTGATTATATGGCAAGGTTGAAGGTACGAGAGTATTTGATGCCGAAAATAGTTATCCCCGAAGATGATAATTTGGTGGCAGATGTGCCAGGAATTAGTCTAGGCAAAAATTCCGCTAAAGGTTTTGGGGGTAATGGGAATGGCAAGAAAGTTAAGACTTGGAAAGCATCACCACAAATTTTCCCTACTGAATTATCAGCTGAAGCAGAGAGTTTCTTAAAAGAAACCGTTAAGTTTGCCGTACAAAAATATGGTGAGCAAAGTTTACCTGAATTAGAAGCAGAGGAAAAAATTGCTGTCGCTGCGGAAAATGCTCCTGTAGACGATCCTGTACTACAAAAATTGCGAGAGTCTTACAAAATAATTCGCAAAGAATATGATCAATTCACCGATGCCGAACATGATGAGGTGATTGCTAACGGTGGGTTACACGTGATTGGTACAGAGCGCCATGAATCCCGTCGGGTTGATAATCAACTGCGGGGTCGTGCAGGGAGACAAGGAGACCCTGGTTCAACCAGATTTTTCCTTAGTTTACAGGATAACCTATTGCGGATCTTTGGGGGCGATCGCGTTGAAAAATTAATGAACATGATGCGGGTGGAAGACGACATGCCCATTGAGTCGAAAATGCTGACCAATTCCCTGGAAGGAGCGCAAAAGAAAGTAGAGACTTTTTACTATGACACCCGTAAGCAGGTATTTGAGTATGACGAGGTGATGAATAATCAACGTCGTGCGATATATGCCGAGCGTCGTCGGGTATTAGAAGGTCTAGACCTCAAAGAGCAGGTAATTCAGTATGCTGAAAAAACCATGGGGGAAATTGTTGATGCTTATGTTAATCCTGAGCTACCTCCTGAAGAATGGAAACTCGATAAGATGGTAGACAAAGCTAAAGAGTTTATCTATCTCTTGGAGGATGTTGAACCTGAGCATTTAGAAGACATGACCGTGATTGAGATGAAGAATTTTCTCTGTGAAGAAGTTCGTAAAGCCTATGACATCAAAGAGAATCAAATTGATAGTATGCAGCCTGGATTAATGCGTCAGGCAGAAAGATTCTTTATCTTACAGCAGATTGATACTCTCTGGCGGGAACACCTTCAGGCAATGGATGCCCTCAGAGAATCTATTGGTTTACGGGGTTACGGACAAAAAGATCCTTTAATTGAATACAAACAAGAAGGATACGAAATGTTCTTGGAAATGATGATTGATATTCGTCGTAATGTTGTCTATTCTCTATTCCAGTTCAAACCTCAGCCCCAACCCCAACCCCAAGCAGTGTAAAAGTACTGTTCATCAATTGGATTAATATTAGAGTCAGTAGTAGCTACTGGCTCTTTTTAGTAATTTTGAGTTCGCGTTTTTACTTTGTGCGTTAACCAAAACCTTTACATGAATTATTTCTAATGTAGAATACGGGCAAAAGTATACACAAACAGAAATTGAATTATGTTCCTTAACACCTATCAGTGCAATAGATTTCTAAAACTATGGTTATTTGGTGTTACTTGTCTGGGGACAATTTTGACTTCACAATCTGTCATAGCAGAGACAGTTATGGAGAAGGTAGCTAGAACGGGTATTTTAACCGCAGGTACCAGTAAAGATGCGTTTCCTTTTGCTTATGCTGATAATGAAGGACAGTTGGTGGGTTATTCTATAGATATGTTGACTTTAATTC
Organism: uncultured Pleurocapsa sp.; assembly: GCA_938015355.1. GTDB lineage: Bacteria > Cyanobacteriota > Cyanobacteriia > Cyanobacteriales > Xenococcaceae > Waterburya. Next base: position 7,150 of record CALLPS010000269.1, on the reverse strand, counting down.
AGCAGCAAATAGAACAAGAATTAGGTCAAGAAATAAAATTAAACTTAGTCCCACTCGAATCTAATCAGAGAATTCCTCAATTACTAAGTAATGATGTAGATATTGTTTGTGATGCTAGCAGTTTTACCTGGGAAAGAGACAAAAAAATTGATTTTTCTGTCAGCTATGGTACGACAGGAACAAGTCTATTAGTCAAACAAAATAATCGTGCAGCTCTTTCGCAATCTTTAGTTGGAAAACGAATTGGTGTTTTGCCTGAAACTACTAATGAACTAGCAATAAAACGCGCAGAACCTAATGCCAAAGTGGTTTATCATAAAGATCGTAACGAAGGTTATTCTGCCTTAGAACAAGGTCATATTGATGCTTTCGCTGATGATGATATTCTTCTCACAAGCTGGCTACAAAATATGGGGAATGCTCAAAAATTTGCGACTGCGGGATATTATTCTCAAGAAGGTCTTGCCTGTATGATTCCTGAAGATAATTCTCCATTTCTTAATCATGTTAACTATGCCTTAGTCAATTTTATGCAAAGTTTTATCCGCGGGGAACAGTCATCTGTAATCTTATTTGATAATTGGTTTGGCGACCAAGGTCAAGTTCCATTGACGAAAGATTTACGAAATTTGATGTTAGAAAATATGCAACTTATTATTGATTTTAAGGAAGAAATTCCTCAAACATAATTAAGGCTGACTGAAAAAGTCGGAAGAGTCCCAAAGGCTTCAGCCGAATGCAGTCAAAAATAATCACTGCAATATTCGGTAATCCGACAACACCTTAAGATTATTAATTGAATTAAGATCAAAAGAAATAAGCAAGTTTAAACTAAAAAAATAGATTTCAATCAAAATCATGAGTAATACTAGTAATTTTAGAAAAGCGATGCAGGAGGTTCAAGGACAGTCAATCCTTGGTCCTAATGTCATTACTAACGCTCTTCCTTATTTGGGAGGAGGCTTAGTCTTAACTGCTTTGGGAACTTATGGCGGCTTGGGGGTAATTGCTTCTCGCCCCGATTTATTTATGCCCACTTTTATTGGGGCAATGATTGCCGAATTAGTTCTCTTTTTTGTGGCTCGTGGAGTGGCACAGCAAGGAAATAACAGTACTGCCTTACCTCTACTAGCGCTCTACAGTCTACTCACAGGTTATACCCTGAGCGGGATTGTTTATCTGGCTCTAAGTAATTCTGGAGTGGGAATTCCAGGAGTGGGAATTGCCGCCCTTGGTTGTGGAGTCACTTTCATCGTTGGACGTAAAATTGGTTCTAACTTATCTGAAGAAGATGGTTTAGCCTTAGCGCAGACTGTACGTCTTGGTGTAACAGCATTGTTAGTTGTCTTAGTTGGACAATTACTCTTATCTGTTTTTGGAGTTTACACTCCTAGCTGGCTAGAAGTTGCTATCTCAGGTATTGGAGTTGCTCTATTTGCAGGAGTGGCTGTAGTCGATTTCTACATCTTGCCTCGTACTTACGAAGATGAGCAATATTTACCTGCTGCTCTCTCTATGTACTTGACTTATATCAATCTCTTTGTGTTTATCCTGCGCTTATTGATTGCCATCAACGGTCGTGATTAATCGGGTTAATTAATAATTAATTATCTCTCTTTCAATACTGAATTCGACACAGATCCTCTCTAATACTAAATCCTATTCGTAGAGGTTACTTATTTGTTTTATAAGTCTGAAATCTGAAGTGTGAAATCTGAAATCTGAAATCTGAAATCTGAAGTCTGAAATCTGAAATCTGAAATCTGAAGTCTGAAGTCTGAAATCTGAAAGGTGCTTGGTTACACCATATCTAGCCAGTAAAAATCAATCGTTACTTTTATCAATCGGATTTAGTATAACACTAATATTCCACAATTATGGTTCCGCTTCTAGTTAATTCTAGAGGCGGTTTTTTTTGGTGTGATTACTGAAGCGGTTTATAAATAGTATGTTTAGACTTAAATTAAGGGCGTTGCTGATTTGAAGTATCTCACAAGGGGACAACGTGAAAGCGAAAAGTAATCTGTTCGTCCTAAAGAATACCGCGACCCATATAGCTCTTAGCTCTTATCCATGAGGCGGAGCTTGTCCGCAGGTGTACCCTTTAGGGCAGATCTGAGCTTTTTAATTTGCCATTAAGCAAAAATTTTAAAAATCACATCGTGCCCCTGTCTATCACGGATACCTCGACCCATATGGCTTGCACCCTAAAGGGCACTTGTCCGAACATGGGGATAAACCCGAACATGGGGGTAGACCTTGATTCAGCAACGCCAAATTAAGATCAGCCTTCGTTGATTACCCTTGATCCTCTTTATTTAACAACTTGGTTTTAGTAATAATGCGTTGGAAACTGTTTGTCGAATTTTGTCTAACTATTGCCATAATTTATATCCTCGCGGGAGATTTATTCTTACCCCAACCATATCGTCAGAATAGCCAGCAAATAAAAATTCATCTCAATCAGTTTCTGGCTCGTATATTGCCCCATCAAACAATTATTAATCCTCCTAATATTGAAGTTAAATCTAACAGCTAAAATAATTTAAGACAGTTGAAAAATTTCTTTGACATCCTCCTCGTCTTAAAAGACAAGGATTCTGGTTATTAGTTATTAGTTATTAGTTGTTAGTTGTTAGTTGTTAGTAGCTAATTAAATACTAAATACTAAATACTAAATACTAAATACTACGAGCAAGTACCCCTGAAGGGATAGGCTTTACATTGTGCCCTTGTGGTAAACCCAAATTGACGGTAAAACCTCCATAATTGATGGCATAATGTGGTTTAATTAGGAGTTGGACATTGAAAAATATCATAAATAATTTACCCAAAACACTAACTTAAAGGAGAAATTACATGGTTACCCAGGACAACTGCTGTAGTTTAGTCCCCTACTTTAAAGTTTCGGATGGAAAAATTGAGGAGTTTCAACAATTATGTCAACGATTTGTTGAAAAAACTAATAGTGAGTCAAAATGTCTTTATTATGGATTTAGTTTTGATGGTAACTATGTTCATTGCCGAGAAGGTTATGAAGATGCCGAAGGTGTCCTGACCCACTTGGAAAATGTTAGTTCTCTTCTGGAGGAATCTCTCAAGATCGCTGAGATAATTCGTTTTGAAATTCATGGACCAGAAGCAGAATTAGCAAAGCTTCGCGAGCCTTTATCTAATTTAAAACCGCAGTTTTTTATCTTAAAATATGGTTTTCGCAGATAAACTTAAAAGATACCTTATTTAGATACAGCCCAAGAACGTACTTCTCCTAAGGTTACGGGAGTGCGATCGCTCACGTCAATGGTAAAGCGGAACACTCTTTTTGCTCGAAGACCATGATCTGGGTCAAAGAATTTTAATTTGACATCCCAGCATTCACTTCCATAGCGACAGAAGGGGCTTTTTTCGACATCAATACTATGTAATTCCATCCCGATCGCCACGGCTTCGGAAAAGGTTTGGACAGCTTGGAAAGCATTGGTAGCAGCGAAGTTGAGGGCGCGATCGCGTGCTATTTGCCCCAGATTCCGCAAGTCGTAATAGACTCGATTCAGGAAGCTGGATAATGACCGACGCATCAGGGTTTCATCCGCTGTTGATTGTGCTTCACTCACCGTCTGTAATGCAGACTCAATTAGGGTATTAACTTTCCAGCCATACATTCCCCTGGGACTATTTACTTTAAGTACAGGAACAACTTGACCCGAAAAAAGTTTCACGGTTTCATCTGTCAGCATACCTGGAATACTGACCCGTTCGATATAGTCTTCATTGTCTTCTGCTAAAACTTGACCTGCAAGCATATACATCATCATTTCGTAGATGTCTGCACCAAAAGCACCCACAGGTTTAATAGCATAGAGGGGAGTCATTTCTAAGTTTAACGTCCAGATTAAAGACTTGGTTTCTGAGAGACTGGTTTCCAAATAATCCACCATTTGACGGGCATCGTAGGGATTAGCGGGAACTTGAGCATTCCCCACCGTCATTGCTGGCATAAACTGCTTAAAAGTGTCTCTGCGGGCTTCTGTGCCGAAATCATACCCCAATGTTCCCAGGGCATAGACTAGGCTTGAGCGTTGGCTGGGGGTTACACTACTAGGAACGATACTCACAGAGTTTACTGCTCCTTTTTGCTCCCTGCTCCCTACTCCCTGTCCCCCTACTCCCTGTCCCCCTACTAAATTAGGAATAGGTTCTATATTTGAACCCAATTCAGTATTAGTTGCGATCGCTATTTCTGATGTCGTGGCGACTGGGGCAGTTATTTCTGGAGTTGCGATCGCTATTTGGGATGTTTCAGATATTTCATTAGATGCTGTGATCGATGTTTCTTCCTCTGTTGGCATCACCACAGATTCTATGTTACTACTTTGGACATCATTCTCTAAATCAACAAGTTGTAATTCTTCTCCTGTAAGCAATTCATAAGCGCCAGAAATATTTATTTTCCCCAATAAACACCGCTCTGGCTCTTCTGTTGTTTCAGGATCACAGGGAATTGCACTATTAGTTAAAGCAGCCCGCACCGCTTCTGCATCGGGGGCGGCACCACTGGCTAATTGCAAACTCATTAACAAGGCAGCAGTACCCGTAACGATGGGTGCAGCACAACTAGTCCCTTTTTTACGGGCAGGTTCATCTGTACTAGGTTGCGCCCCTAGGACATTCTCCCCTGGTGCGAGAATACCTTCCTTGGCATATTTACCGCCATAGTTACTAAATTTAAAAGGTTCTCCCGTATCCTTCATTGCCCCTACAGTCAGGACATTTTCTAGCACCGCAGGAACACACCAACATTCCCCCTTATCATTACCTCCAGGGGCGATAACTAGAATGTTATTCTCTTGGGCTTGGCGAACTGCTTTATCAATAAACTCGTGTGCCAGTCCACTTTGGGTAGGGTGACAGGCTGCACAGTGAATAATGTTTGCCCCCTGTTCAATTGCCGTACTAATGGCACGGGATAAATTCAGGGGATTAATAAAGTCCTCGTTGCTATAGGCGATGGGAATATTAATTATAGTGGCGTTGGGAGCAACACCCTCTACTGGAGAGTCTGGCTGTCCACAGATGGTACTGATAATATGGTTGGCATGGAAACGCAGATTAAGAGCAGAACGAATGTTCTGATCGGGAATTGCTTGCTCCATCATTTCATTTTTTTCATCGTCGCTCTTGCCACTACTTTCTACTTCCAGAAAAGCTTGAAAGTGTTCGGGTGCGATCGCAAAATCTTCTGCCCAGTAGGGTTCGAGGCGAGTAATATTAGCTCCATCAAAGCAAGCCCGCTCAAGATCTACTGCTCCATCAAGAACAGCGATTTTGATGCGAGGATCGCCTTTGGTGTGGGAGCGTAAGGCAGAAAGTCCAGAGATATCTTGTAGATCGGGCATTGTTTTTACGGTTCTGTTGTGAATGATAATTATTTAGGAAAAATGTTTATTGGAAGGTTTTTTTATAATTTATAATCTGAAACTATTTAATTTTTAATAGGATACTTTTTTTGAACTGTTCCACAAAACAAAGACAAATCCCCCTTCAAGCTCAGGGGGATCTGCTAACTTACCCCATTAAGAGGTAATTGCTAGAATAAGCCGTCTTACTCTGCGTCATCTCCCGCAAAAGGAGCCACACTTGCAATAGCAGGGTGCGCCCAAGAAGCTTCCATTGCACCACCCTTAGAGGATGAAGTTGAATTAGTTGTCCGTGCTACGGGAGCAGCAATGTTAGGGCGCAAGTTTTTTCTAGTTTTCATGTTGATTTTACTTTCTATTTGAATCTGTTTTTCAGAGAATCAATTAGGTAAGGAGAAAGTCTTTTTTGACTTATAAAAAAATTAATTACTTAACTTTTTTTGCTCCTTATACCTTGTTTTATCTCTACTAAAATAGTAGGCAACTTTGTTGTTTTTTGCAACTATTTTTATCACTTTTAATAATAGTTTGTAATTCTAAAAATAAGCAACAAAAAGTAGATGACGGGCATTGTTTTAGATATTTAAAAAATTGGTTGCAAAGTACAATTTGAAGTTGGATTTTATCGTCATTTGATAGTAAAATAATATCATTTGACGCTGGAAGTAAATTTAATGACTCAGGCTTTATCGAAAACGGCTCAACCTAAATACGAAGTAGTTAAATACACATCAGATAAATACCAGATAGGCAGGAACACAGTAAGAGATATCTTAGGAATTTCTGAGAGTACTCAGTTTCGTTATGAGAAAAATAATCCTGTTCTTAAACCAAATCTACTCGATCGCTGGGCTAGATTTGAGCGGGTAATACAACAAGCAGAAGAATTATTTGAGGATCGAGTTGAAACTCAAAGATGGTTATCTACAAAGAAAACAGTACTAGGCAATAAAACCCCATTAGAAGTTTTAGGAACTGATTTTGGTTGTAGACAGGTAGAACAGATGTTGATGCAAGCTGCCTACGGAGTTTTTAGCTAGTGTTTGTTTGGCGTATTTGCGCTACCAAGCACCAAAAATCAGCTTTTTCTGGGGTAGGAGGATTGTATGTTCCTGGTAGATGGCATCCCCAAGGACACAAGATAGTTTACACTGCTGAGAGCTTGGCTTTAGCCTCCTTAGAAATCTTTGTTCATAAAGATAAGCGATCGCGTTTCTTTAATAGCAATCAAGGCATGGCTGCCAAATGAATTAAATATAGAAGAAGTTAAACCGAAACAATTGCCTCAGAATTGGCAAGACACTTCCGCCTATGGAATGCTGCAACAGATAGGCAGGGATTGGCTAGTTGGTTGCAGAACACCGATACTCAAAGTACCTTCCTCCATTGTGCCAGTAGAAAATAACTATCTACTAAATCCCGAACATCCCGATTTAAGGATAGATCTAGAACCCCCCATTAGGTTCAAATTTGATCGTCGGATGTGGAAGTCTGATTAATCAGGTGGATTGTATAAAGCGATCGCTTTACTGGGACCCAGAAGGTAATCTCTTTATGACCAAATACTCCCACGACGAAAAGGTTTTTCTTTGGGATCTCTCTTGTAATCTTTTACCGCAGCTTTCCAACGACCATAATCTTCTAAGCCCGTTGCAGGAATGTACTGTTTCTCCTTCTCCAGGGGAATCGACATCTCTGACCAAACTGCACCTGAAATACTCCCGTCATTATCG
>CALLPS010000268.1 GCA_938015355.1 uncultured Pleurocapsa sp. | reverse complement strand
AGATCGCGCGTTTGCTCTTATGGTGTTTTTGTCTAAATTTTCCACTCCATTTTTGATCCACTGTCGTAAAAGCTTTAGTCTTTCCTGCTTTGGCAAAGACATCACCGTATCGTAAATATCTTGTTCTACTCTAAGCTGAAGGGGTTTTTTACTTAGAGCTTTTTCTCCTTCAGGTTTAAATGGGGGTGAACTACCCGCGATAAATCGCGAGCTTCCAAATTCATAGGGAATCGCCTAATCTAGATACACGACCTAGCTTCGGTCTTACATTCCCTCCTTTGGCAGCATCGCTAGTCCCTAACGATGTTTGCATTATTCTAATTCCTTCTGCTCTAATGTTGATTGCTGCATTTTCGTCTCTGTCGTGATGAGTTCCACAACTAGGGCAAGTCCAATCACGAATATCTAATGGCAACTTATCAACTTTGTAATGACAATTAGAGCAAGTTTTAGAACTCGGAAAGAATCTATCAATTTCTACCAAAAGTTTTCCTTCTTGGGACAACTTATAATCTAAGAAGTTGATAAATTTACTCCAACTGCAATCAGAAATAGCTTTAGCTAATTTATGGTTACGAACCATGCCCTTGACGTTGAGGTTTTCTACCACCACAACTTGATTATTATTCACGATTTTTCTGCTTAATTTATGCAGAAAATCTTGGCGGACATTGCTAATACGTTCGTATACCCTAGCTGCCAGTTTCTTAGCTTTATTTCTTCTATTTGATCCGAGTTGTTTTCTGGCTAGTTTTTGCTGCTTGCGCTTGAGGTTTTTTTGATGTTTGGCTAAATGTCTGAGATTACCATACTTTGATGTTTTATTGCCATCATGAGTAATCGCAAAATCTTTAATTCCTAAGTCAATACCAATAATATTTTCCTTAGTATTAGATACAACTACTGTACCTTCTTTCTCCAGCCAAACAGAGGCATAGTATTTTCCTGATGAGGTCATACTTACAGTTACAGTTTTGATTTCACCATCTAAAGGACGATGTATTTTAGCTTTAACTATTCCGAGTTTGCCAGGAAACTTAAGATTTGATCCTATTTGCTTTACCTGTTGAGGGTATTGAATTGACTGTTTTCTTAACTTGGATTTGAATCTTGGATATCTAGCTCTACCAGCAAAAAAGTTCAAATATGCTCTCGAAAGGTTAAGGCTAACTGACTGAAGTACCTGAGAATAACATTCTCTCAACCATTCAGTTTCCACTTCTTTCTTGAGTTTCGGTAACATTGAGTTCATTGCAGAACGAGTTAGACCTTTCCCTGTTTCTTTATAGGTTTCAATGCACTTGTTGAGGGCGTAATTCCACCACCATCTAGCACAACCAAAATGTTGAGCCAGAGTGACAACTTGCTCTTTTGTTGGGTAAAGCCTAATTTTGACTGAGAAATGAATCACAATTTACCTTTCTGAGACTCTTTATCATTATATCATAATAACAATAATAAATTCACCAAGAGCCGCTCAACCTTGCCCAAAATTCATCCCACCAGTAAACTGGGGGACTACATGCGGCTTATCCGAAGGTGCACCCCCATTCGAGGGCAAGCCCTATGCGAAGCGGTATCCGTGATAGACAAGGGCATAACATATCCTTTAGGAAAAGCCTTTGTTTTGAAAGAAAGTTAAAAAAGCAATTTTTCAAATCCAATTCCGATGGAATGCTCCAAGGTTAAGAAGTCGGGAAACTGACAAGCACGGTTCGGAGAGGAGGGGTAACTGAGAACAGCTACCTGGATCTAATCAAATTTTATCGTCCATCGTGATTTTGCTACGGCGATCGGGAACTATAGGTTAATATCACCACCGTGAGTTATTAATATAGTAATTTGATGAATGGCGAAGAGTTGTTACTGCTATATCAGCAGGGGAATAGAGATTTTAACCGTGCCAACCTGAGTCAAATTCAAATACTACAGGTTGACTTAATTGGTATTGACTTTAGTAGAACCGAGTTGGACTGGGCTAATTTTAGTGGGACAAATCTGACGGAGGGTAATTTTAGCCGCGCTAATCTTAGTAATGCTCGATTAATCAAGACAAATCTAGCGAAAGCCAACCTTAATAGTGCTGATTTAGCGGGTTCAGATCTTAGTTGGGCTAATCTGGAAAATGCTTCTCTTACTAGAGTGGATTTAAGTGATGCCAACCTCAGCCAATCTTTTTTTCGTGATGCTAATCTTGTTGATGCTGATTTGAGTAATGCTAATCTGACAAGAGCTAATCTAAGTGGTGCTAATCTGACGAGAGCTAATTTGAGTGGTGCTAATCTTACAGGAGTAGACTTGAGTGGTGCTGATTTTTCTCGTGCTGATTTGAGCGAGGCTAATTTAACCAATGCAGATTTATCTTATGCTAGTCTTAACTGTGCTGATTTAAGCGGATGCAGTTTGCGTCAATCAAGTCTGGAACAGGCAACTCTTCAGGGAGCAAACTTGCGCTCAGCAAACTTACGTAGTGCCATCCTTGCAGGAGCAGTTCTCAAAGATACTGATAGAAGCAATAGCAGTTTAGCAACTATCTCCCAGCTGAGTTTAACGAATTCCCAAGGAAATAAAAAAATCGATTTCTGCTCTGCTAATATGACTGGAGCAAATTTACAGGGGGTTAATTTACAAAATGCTAATTTTAGATTTGCTCTATTTTTTAAAGCTAATTTAGAGCTCGTCAATCTACAAAATGCCAGCTTAGTTGATGTATATTTACGAGGAGCAAATTTAAGAGGCGCTAATCTGAAAAATAGTGTCTTAAGTAGTATTAATTGGAAAGGAACTGTGATGCCAGATGGTACAATTCATCCTTGAATCAGTTA
>CALLPS010000267.1 GCA_938015355.1 uncultured Pleurocapsa sp. | reverse complement strand
GGGAATGCATTTATCGTGACTCTCACTATTTTACGTATATTTATCGAGAAAGCTAGTGTAACGGTTTATAGATTGTAATTGTTTAATCTGCTTCAGAGATAAATTACGATTACCCTGCGGGTAGCCGACCGGTCGCACTTTACTCTAAATTATCTCTCCACTGCCTTGTCTCCCAGCAGATCTCATCAATAGATTAAACTCATGAATTATTTAACTGAAACACCAGATAAAAATATTTCTTTTAGATTAGATATTACTCAACTAATAAAATTCAGCAGTGTTGCCTTATTACTAATAAGCCCCAGTTTAGTCCCTTCAACAGCGATCGCAGAAAGTTTAAGTAGAAAATACTTCAGCTTATTGTGATTTCCAAGGAGTTTTATCTGCTTGGTCTTTGGTAGTTATTTATGAAGATCCTACTGTTGCGATCAATAAAATGAATACAATCAAGTTGTATGATGGCTTAAAAGTTTCTCGAAATCAGACTGTAAACTATACTTTAAGCGGTATTACAGTTGCTAGTGATCCTATTGCTAAGTTTTCGATGCTAGTTTGGGAAGGAGATCAATCCTTAGGAGGAGCAGCAGAGTCTTTTGCTTTTAATGGCAATACTTTGAGTGATACCTATAACCCTTTGGAAAATCAATTTAACTCTTCCATAAATACCAATCAAGCCTTGAACACTTATGGTTTAGACTTTGATACTTTCGATGTAACCAGCTATGTTGCGGCAGGAGACAATTCGATTACGGGAACTATTACTACAGGGGAGGATCTGATACTTCAGGGAGCCGCATTGATGATGGTAACGAATACTGTTTTCTCTGATTAAACTAACTTAGTACATCAGAGCATAAACTATTCATGAATAAAGTTTCTTTAACAAAAAGGAAGAAACAATAAAGAAGTTAGGTTATGCTCAGACTAGTTCTTAACTCATTAAGCTTAAAAAATAGCAGACAGCAAGGATTAAAAAAATTTTGCCTCACCTAGAAAATGACCTAGATCCAAGGTTTAGAATAGAGAGTTAGCGATCGCCTCTACACATGATCGCAAGCTCAAGTTAAGCACTAGCAATATTTTCAATCTTTTCAATCAAAAAAAAAAATCGTCCACTGACAACTGTTACAAAATTACATTAGCGGTAGTATATTGCTGTAATTTGCTTAATAAAATTACTTTTGTATAATGAGCAAAAATATTAGTTTATTTTTCTAATTCTCCAAGATGCTGGATTTCCTGAAGTTAGAAAGCAAACAAGCAAACATAAAATGTTAAAAGTTACCAGTTAATTTACAGTTTTTAATACACAATAAGCAAGCAGTAGAGATTGTAATGAGGCAAATAGCCATGATTAAACCATTGATTCGTTGGAGTACAACTTTAGGAGTTGCAGGAGCAGCTTTCTTGAGCTGGGGTGCCATTGAAAATTTAATTGCGATCGCTTTACCAGAAGCAGAGGTTTTGGAAAAACTCGATCCCGTTCCTGTATTTACGATTGCGGATGAACAGGGTGCTCCTCTAGTAGCATCAGGAGAAGATGAAGCTAAAGTTGCAGGAGTTTTTATTTCTCAGACTGATGCCAATGAATTTGTTAATCAGTTAAAAACGGAAAATCCTGAATTGGCAGAAAAAGTAAGAGTTGTTCCCGTATCATTGGGAGAAGTCTATAAGCTAGCGGAAACGGCTCAAGGCGACAAAGATAATGCCAATGCTTTGAATTTCGCTTATGTTCCTGAAGAAGAAGCTGTAGCTTCAGCTAAAATTATCGGCGAAGCCAATGAAAAACCTTATCAAGGTGGAGTTCCCTTGTTTGTTGCTAAAGGTGGTGAAGGAAAAGGATATTTAACTATTGAGCAAAACTCTCAGCAGGTTATTCCCTTCTTCTTTGATAAAAAGCAGTTAGAAGAAATGGTTAACAAATATAAAGAACAAGAGCCTGAAATAGCTGCTGATGTGGATATCGAAGTTCATCCCTTAGAAGGAGTAATCGAAACTTTAGAAACAGGTTCCGATGAAACATTGGAAAAGATTGTTTTAGTACCATCAACTGAATCAATTCAATTCTTACAAAGTGTTTCTCCTCCAGCTCCAGGGGAAGGAGAAGCAACTCCAGAAGCAACTCCAGAAGCGACTCCAGAACAGTAATTGAAATCCCATAGCATCTCTGGCAAGGATTTATATTGTTGGTATCAACAGGCAAAAAAAGCTGCGATCGCCAATAATATAGATCCCAAGGAAATTGACTGATTAACTCAAACAATTACTAGCTTAGATTCCCTGCCTTTAAGTCTTGGTATATTCCAGAAGCAATGCTCAATTAATAGCAATATATTCCTGTCCGAGTTAACCAGACTTTGGCAGCAAGGTCTTCAAGAACGCCTACTGATAAAGTATTTGGTAGAAACAGCTTTTTGGAGACGTTTTCAATTAAAAGTGATTCCCTCGGTCTTAATTTCTCTTTAGTCATCGTAATCAGACAAATATATTCATGATCAGAACATTAATCCGTTGGAGTTTAATTTTAGTCGTCGTTGGTACAACTTTCTTTAGCTGGGGTGTAATTGATAATTCGATAGCGATCGCTCTAACCGAAGCAGAAGTTTTGCAAATACTTAAACCAGTTCCTGTATTTATTATTCTGGATCAAAAGGGAAATCCTTTAGTAGTAGAAATGACAAAAAACGCACGGGTAGATGGAGCTTTTACAGATAACACAGAAGAAGTATTTGTAGCGGGAGCTTTTATTTCTCCAACTGATGCCAAACAATTCGTAAATCGGCTACAAACTGATAATTCCGAATTAGCAGAGCAAGTTACGGTTGTGCCAGTATCATTAGCAGAACTTTATCAACAGGAAAAGTCCTTTCGGGAGCAAAAAAATTTGTCTTTCAATTTCATTCCCAATGAAGAAATACTCGCTTATGCCAAAACTCTTTTGCCTGAAGAAAATCGGCAACGATTTCAAGAAGTACCTTTATTTGCTGCCAAAGATGCTAAAAGTCGGCAATACCTAATTGTTAGCATAAACTCAGAGCAGATAGTTCCTTTCTTCTTCGATAATAGACAGTTAGAACAAATGATCAGCAAATATCAGGAAACCAATCCAGAAAAAAACGCTACTTTCGACATCCAAGTTGTTTCCTTAGCAGGAGTAATCCGAACTTTAGAAACTGAAACTGATTCAGATGAAATGCTGAGTATTTCTTTGGTACCATTGACTGAATCACAACAATTTATACAAAATTTGCGTCAACAGTAGAGAAATAATTGAAATACTCTCGCATCATCTCAGGTGAGGATTTATATTGTTGGTATCAACAGGCTAAACAAACTGCGATCGCCAGTAATATAGATCCTCAAGAACTTGACTGGCTCATTCAAACAATCTCCAGCCTAGATATGCTGTCTCTACGCCTTGGTACATTCCAAGAACAATTACAAATCAATAGCAATGTATCCCTGTCAGAGTTAACCAAACTTTGGCAGCAACGTCTTCAAGAGCGTCTACCAATTCAATATTTGGTAGAAACTGTCTTTTGGAGACGTTTTCAATTAAAAGTGACTCCCTCAGTCCTAATTCCTCGCCCTGAGACGGAATTAATGATTGAGATTGCCCAGGAAAATAATTTGATCACTGAACCTGAGCAAAATTGGGTGGATTTAGGAACAGGAAGCGGTGCGATCGCTTTGGGATTAGCGGATATTTTTTCTCAGGCAACTGTTTACGCCGTCGATCTAAGTTGGGATGCTTTAAAAATAGCTCAAGAGAATGCTGTCAATTTAAAGTTAGAGCGGAAGATCAAATTTTATCAGGGTAGTTGGTGGAGCCCCTTAGAATTTCTTCAAGGAAAGATCACAGGGATGGTTTCTAATCCACCCTATATTCCGACTTCTCAAATTGATAGCTTGCAGCCAGAAGTAGCTAATCATGAGCCTCGGTTAGCCCTAGACGGTGGGGATGATGGTTTAGATGATATTCGCTATTTAGTCGAAACTTCTCCAAATTACCTTGTTTCTGGGGGTCTTTGGCTCATAGAGCTAATGGCTGGTCAAGCTGATCTGGTAGTTGAACTATTACAACGGCAGGGAGAATATTATGATGTTAAAGTATTTCCCGATCTTGCTGGAATCGAGCGTTTTGTCTTGGCTTACAGAAGATAAGCTCACCAATAAGAGCTAAAAGCTAAAAGCGGAAAAGCCAATAAACTAGAACAAAGCTATTCACACTAATATGGTACAAGTTTCTCAGGCAGAGTTAGTTGCTGGTGCGATCGCAGGACAAGTAGTTAGTTTTCCTACCGATACTGTGCCAGCATTAGCCGTTAAGCCAGAGTTTGGTAATGCTATCTATCAACTAAAGCAACGTTCCAAGGAGAAACCATTAATCCTACTTGGTGCATCCCTTGATGATTTACTGCCTTATGTACTTTATAATTCTTCGGAGTTAAGAGCTTGGCAGCATTTAATTCAGCAACATTTGCCTGGTGCGTTAACTCTAGTCTTACCTGCTTCTGACAAAGTACCGACTGCGATCAATGCCACCAATTCCCATACAGTTGGTATTCGCATTCCTGATTGTTCCTTTGCCTTAGACATCTTAAAACAAACAGGTGTTTTGGCTACAAGCAGTGCTAATGTTTCAGGACAAGATACTTTGGTGACCATGAATGCTATCGAAAGAGCTTTTCCCTCGGTTTTAGTCTTAAATAAGGTCAACTTGCCACAAGATAGTCCTGTGGGCAGTGGACAGCCTTCGACAGTGGTTAAATGGCAAAATCAAGCTTGGCAAGTTTTACGACAGGGAAGCATCATTATTTGATAATTATTTAGTTATCAGAGTAGAGCAACATTATAGTTAAGTAATTTTAAAATAATGTCTCAGGGTAGATGTGAATTACTTAAGCTAGGAATCAATCGTTACAATAAAGGCAGTTGTCTAAATTGAATTAATAAGATAGAACCTGATAGTCAGAGCGAGCAACTGGCAATAATAAAAAATACTCAGCTTTACTGTGATAGTCTATCTCCTGAAATTATGAATGAAATTGATGAGCTAAAAGAAGAACTTAAACAGGCACAACTTGCTTATCAAATGGCAGCACAAATGAGTCAATTTAAGGCAGGTTTTTTAGCTAGAACCTCTCATGAATTGCGATCGCCCCTCAGCAGCATGATTGGTCTACATCAATTGATTTTATCGGATCTTTGCGAAAGTCCTGAAGAACAGAAAGAATTTATTGCCCAAGCCTATCATTCTGCCCTCAAGCTAATGAAGCTAATTGATGAAATTGTGGCTGTATCTAAAACAGAATATGGCAGTAATAGCCTCAATTTGGAATCTATTCCTTTGGCGGAAATATTTACCGAAATAGATCGCCTAACTCATCTTCCTGCTGCTAACCGTAACCTGAAACTAGAGATTGTTAATCCTGAAGCAGAAGTTCAGGTGTTTGCTGATCGTTCTCGTTTAATTCAGCTAATATTTAACTTGATTGATAGTGGAATTTCAAATATGAAAACAGGTAAAATTAAATTATCCACTTCTGAAATTACCGCAGATAAGATCAAGGTAGAAATTGATTTAGATTGTCCTGCTGCTGTGTGGCAAGAATCAAGAGTAACTGAGCCAAATTTAAATTCTAGCCATGATTTGACTGCAATTCGTGAGCTGTTACAAGAGATTAGTTTATCAGCCAATATGAAGCTCCTAATGTCTCAAACATTATTAGAAACTATGGGAGGAAGTCTAAAGTTATCTGACCTTACTTATCTTAATAATCAACAACCTTTGACTCGCATTGTCTTAAGCTGTCGAAAAGTATAGTCGCCTAATTATACAATCGAATTTTATAAAAATACCTGCTTAGAAACAAAATTGCCAATAAGTAATAGATCATTATTGGCAATTTATATTGATATTATTTGTATGTCAGCAATAATAAAATAGAATCTATTTGAGTCAGATTCAGTTTACTATAATATCCAAACTAACATTTCTAAGCTAACATTGTGGATTACTCTCTGGAGAACATTCTCGTTCCCAACATCTTTTAAACAAAGTAATTTGGTATAAGTACCAAAAATGTCTGACATTCCAGACAGAATATTGGTGACCTAATTGCTGATTAAAATATTGCCAAACTAAATTAGTAATTAGTATTATTTGTCTATTCATCGACCAAGTGTCCTGTATTAATAATTAAAAGTTGTTTTAAAGTTGAAAGATGATCAGATATTCTTGACCATACTTAATCGACTTGATAAATTGCTTTCTACTATTAATTTGCCCAATTAAATATGATTCCCCTTGCTCGGAAATGCCTAAAATTTCTCTTGAGGGGACAAAACATTAAGTATTCTTACTAATTGTCAAATAGCTGAAAATCTGTATAGTTAAGCTATGCCGTGAGTAATATCTAGGGTGATGCGATCGCTACCAAGAACTTCGTGTCTCTGTCAAAGGAAAAGATGCTTTAATACGAATATTATTTAAATCTACCAGATTGCTTTATTATGAACTAGTTAAAGAACTGGTTAGATAAAATATTGCCTGTC
Organism: uncultured Pleurocapsa sp.; assembly: GCA_938015355.1. Taxonomy (GTDB): domain Bacteria; phylum Cyanobacteriota; class Cyanobacteriia; order Cyanobacteriales; family Xenococcaceae; genus Waterburya. Next base: position 3,839 of record CALLPS010000267.1, on the reverse strand, counting down.
AATTGAAGTAAGAGCAATCTATGAGTCGTCTAGCACTTTTAAGCGTTTCCGATAAAACTGGTATCTTAGCATTAGCTCGCCAGTTGGTAGAATTTGGGTTTGAGATTATCAGTAGCGGTGGTACAGCCAAAACTTTACAGGATGCTGGTATTACCGTAACCAAGGTTAGCGACTATACGGGGTCGCCTGAAATATTAGGAGGAAGAGTCAAGACTTTACATCCTCGAATTCATGGTGGAATTTTGGCTCGTCAAGATTTATCCGAAGATCAAGCAGATTTGGCGGCTAATAATATTCGTCCGCTAAATTTAGTGGTGGTTAATCTCTATCCTTTTGAGAAAACCATTGCCCAACCGAATGTTACTGTCTCCGAAGCGATTGAAAAAATTGATATCGGTGGGCCGACTTTAATTCGCGCCGCAGCTAAGAATTATCAGTACCTCACGGTTTTATGTAGCCCCGATCAATATGAGAATTACCTGACGGAATACAGGCAGTCTCAGGGGGAATTGTCCCTAGAATTTCGGCAACAGATGGCTGGTTATGCTTTCTCTCATACTAATAGTTACGATCGCGCGATCTCGGCTTATTTTGCCAATCTGAATCAGTCCGAAGATTTGGGAGATAGCTATAGTATTGCGGGGAGCAAGGTTCAGTCTTTACGTTATGGGGAAAATCCACACCAATCCGCAGCCTGGTATCAAACTGGTACGGTAGCATCTGGTTGGGCAGCAGCAACTAAATTACAGGGTAAAGAACTTAGTTATAATAATTTGGTTGATTTGGAAGCAGCAAGACGGATTATTACGGAATTTGATCCCTGTGAACCTGCCGCCGCCGTATTGAAGCATACTAACCCTTGTGGTGCGGCAGTTGGTGCAACTTTAGCCGAGGCATACGAAAAAGCGTTTAATGCCGATAATATCTCGGCTTTTGGTGGGATTGTGGCACTAAATCAGCCCATTGATGGGGCAACAGCGATCGCTTTGACGAAAACCTTTTTGGAATGTGTGGTTGCTCCTGGTTGTAACGAGGAAGCCAGGGAAATTTTACAAGCTAAATCTAAATTAAGAATTTTGTTGTTACCTGATTTAATTACAGGACAAAAAGAGACGATAAAAGCGATCGCTGGGGGATTTTTAGTTCAAAAGAGTGATGATCAGATAGAAGACCCCGATCAGTGGCAAATCGTCACGGAAAAGCAACCTACCCCAGAACAAATTGCCGAAATGCTCTTTGCACAAAAGTTAGTCAAGCACGTTAAGTCTAATGCTATCTTAGTTAGTCGCGATCGCACTACCCTGGGTATTGGGGCAGGACAGATGAATCGAGTGGGTTCAGTTAAAATTACTCTAGAACAGGCGGGAGATAAGGCTCAGGGTGGGGTACTAGCTAGCGATGGTTTTTTTCCCTTCGACGACTCAGTACGTACAGCAGCAGCGGCAGGTATCACCGCCATAATTCAACCAGGGGGATCAATTCGGGATAAGGACTCTATTGCTGCCGCTAATGAACTAGGATTGGTCATGGTTTTAAGTGGGACTCGTCACTTTTTACACTAATATTCCCTAGTTCAATTAAAGATTCTCCGCCAAAAAACTTCCGCCTCAAAGCGGGAAATAAGCCACCAGAAAATTCAGTTTTCATCGTTAACTGACTAGCCATACTTACCATGGCACACGCTTCTGCGGTAATTGTATCTCCTGGTTCAAGAGTTACAAAAATAGCGGCAAATGCTGGTTTATATTTAATCTCACACTGCACAGTTTTTATTAATAAATTTATTTTCTAATATGCTTAATAAATAACGAGTGTCAATTGATTATGAACAAAAAATTCAGTTGCTTAGAGTTTTTTTATTGCAGAATGCACTTAAAACATTAGTCCTCTTAACATTAAGTTTTTTTAACTTTTTTAACTACACATCAAAATTCCTAACATCTCATATCGCTAGAGGAATCTATTCTGGTAATCAGGCTTATGTTTGGTAGTGATCAATTACAATCAACAAAAGTTAGGAAATATATAGGTTTCTAGGGTTCCGATTTGAATCTTAAAATTCAAATGACTGGTCCAAGAGAAGCTAACTATCAAAATTAAGTTTCATTTTCTCTGAAGAGAATTTCAATTTTGATGGTACACGGCGGGGAAAAAACCCGGGAGGTAAAGACGACATTAATTTGGTTTGTCTGCTTCCTGGGTTTTGTGTATTTAAAGTAAATTTATTGAGTTAACACTAGCATTTCAATATGAGTGAATCATCTTTTTCCGCACCTAACAATGATTCTAGCGAGGCACAAAGAGCCTTAGAGAAAGAAACTAGACTGCCATTAACAGGATGGCAACAAGAAGTAGATCAGGGACTAGAATGGGGTTTAGAAGCGGCTGAAAGTATTCGCGATCGCACTATTCCTAATTTTTCTCGGGGAGAATTACCCCACTATGCAGGGATTAATACCTTCCTCAAAGCTCCTTACTTAGAAGATGTGCGCAATGTCGGACAGTATGATATAGCAATTGTTGGTGTTCCCCACGATTCAGGTACTACTTATCGTCCTGGTACTAGGTTTGGTCCCCAGGGAATTAGACGCATCTCAGCTTTGTACACTCCCTATAATTTTGAATTGGGTATCGATCTACGAGAACAAATTACCCTCTGTGATGTCGGAGATATTTTTACGATTCCTGCCAATAACGAAAAATCTTTTGACCAAATCTCCAAAGGGATTGCCCATATTTTTAGTTCAGGAGCATTTCCCATTATCTTAGGAGGGGATCATTCCATTGGCTTTCCCACAGTTCGAGGTATTTGTCGTCATCTAGGAGATAAAAAAGTCGGCATCATTCACTTTGATCGCCATGTCGATACTCAAGAGACAGACTTGGACGAAAGAATGCATACTTGTCCTTGGTTTCATGCTACCAATATGGAAAATGCCCCCGCTAAAAATCTCGTCCAGTTAGGAATTGGGGGCTGGCAAGTGCCACGAGCTGGAGTTAAAGTATGTCGAGAAAGAGCAACTAACATCTTGACCGTAACTGACATTATGGAAATGGGCTTAGATGCTGCTGCGGATTTTGCTTTAGAGAAAGCTATGGACGGAACGGACTGTGTTTATATCAGTTTCGATATCGACTGTATTGACGCGGGTTTTGTCCCTGGTACAGGATGGCCTGAACCTGGTGGTTTAATGCCCCGTGAAGCCCTACATTTGCTCAAAAGAATTGTGCAAAATGCTCCTGTCTGTGGACTAGAAATTGTCGAAGTATCTCCCCCTTACGACGTTAGTGATATTACTTCTTTAATGGCAACTCGCGTAATTTGCGATACCATGGGACATTTAGTTTTATCAGGACAGTTACCCCGAGAATCTAAAGCAACTTATATTCACGAGAAATCACAACAAGTAGATTATCCCTGGCGGTAAGTGATTAATCGCTTATTCCAGGCGTTACATTGCTTATGATACGTGAGTTCGATGAGTACAAAATCTACTAGTGTTGGGGAGGTAAAAGGTAAAAGGGTAAGGTTAAAGGAACGATAGAATAACCTTTTTACTAAACTATGCTGCGTAAGCCCGTTGAACTTTTCTCCTTAACCCAGCCCAAATCTATCAAATATCTCTTCGTCGAACTCACATTCATGATATTTATTTAGGCTGTTAGCTATTAGCTCTCAGCTTTTTTTATCTTCTAATATTAAATCCGATTGCTAAAAGTTACTATAAATTGAACTCAGGAAATCAACTTAAACCCTACTACCTACTACCTACTACTTACTACCTACTACTTACTACCTACTACTTACTACCTACTACTTACTACCTACTACTTACTAC
>CALLPS010000266.1 GCA_938015355.1 uncultured Pleurocapsa sp. | reverse complement strand
GTTTCAACAGATTTGGGGCTACGAAGATTTTAGATCACCCCAAGGAGAGATTATTCAAACTCTTCTAACGAGAAAAGATGCTTTAATAATTTTACCCACAGGAGCAGGAAAATCAATTTGCTTTCAGTTACCTGCACTGTTACAAACAGGATTAACTATCGTGGTTTCTCCCTTAGTCGCCTTGATGGAAAATCAAGTTAATCAATTAAAACATTTGGGATTATCTGGGGCTTTGTTACACAGTGAATTGCCCAGAAACGAAAGAAAACAGACTCTAAAAGCGATCGCAAGGCAACAATTAAGTCTATTATATTTATCCCCTGAAACTTTGTTAAGTTTACCTGTCTGGAAGACTATCTCTCAACCAGAAATTCAAATTACAGGCATAATTATCGATGAAGTCCACTGTCTAACTCAATGGGGAACCACTTTCCGCCCCTCCTATCGTCGTTTAGGTGCTTTACGTCGTAGTTTATTAGAGTATAAACCAAGAGGAACCAAAATTGCGATCGCCGCTTTTACCGCAACAGCCGATCCTCAAGCACAACGAGAAATTACTAAAGCTCTAGAATTAAAAAGTCCTGAAACCTTTTTACTCAGTCCCTATCGTACCAATCTCAGTTTAAATATTAAAACAGTTTGGACTCCAAGAGGCAGAAAACAACAGATGCTACGGTTTATTCAAGCCCATAGTAAACAATCTAAACAATCTGGTTTAGTATATGTGCGTTCGCGTCAAGATAGTCAAACCTTAGCAAACTGGTTTAAATCATTTGGTTATACTGCTGCTGCCTATCATGGGGGATTAATTAGTAATCAGAGAAGAAATATCGAACAAGATTGGATTAGGGGAAAAACTCAATTCGTGATCTGCACTTCCGCTTTTGGCATGGGAATCGATAAACCAGATGTGCGCTGGGTAGTTCACTATCATGTCCCTGAATTACTGTCTGAATATATTCAAGAAGTTGGTAGGGGAGGGAGAGATGGAAAAGTCGCAACCGCCTTAACTTTAATTAGTGAACCTACTGGATTATTAGATCCTGGGGATAAACAACGTAGTCAGTTTTTTCACCGTAAGTTACAGCAGCAATATCGTCAAGCCCAACAATTGGTTAAACAGTTACCTCCTCAGGGAGACATTGCAACTATCAAACAACAGTTTCCTCAAGGAGAAATGACTTTAGGTGTTTTACACAGTTTAGATTTACTAGTTTGGCAAGATCCATTTCATTACCGCAAAAAATCCTCAACCATCGCTTTAAATACAGTAGCCGCTTGTCAAAAACACTATCAGCAACAAATGCAAAAATATCTTAAAACGAAACAGTGTCGCTGGCAATATTTATTACAGGCTTTTGGGTTTAATCAAGAAGCACAACAATTCAAATGCGATCATTGTGATAATTGCCGCAATGTTAGCAAATTAAGTGAATAGTCTTGTCTAGGAATAATACCATTTATCAGAAGTAGCAAGAGGCTTAATAGCAGACTGATATGGTTTAAATATTGCCCATTGGTGACAACTTAACGTTTTGAGTAGGTAGCACCATCTATAGCATTACGGATTTAGCTTAGGACATTCAGCTTGAGAGTGTAAATTTATCCTTTATCCTTTATCCTTTATCATTTATCCTTACGAGCAGATAGCTAAACTTTTTCCGAATCTAACTTTGTACGGCTATATTACCATTGGGGAGAGTTGGCAATAAAAGCTTCTGCTTTTTCTTTGCATAAAGGTCTAGAGAAAAAGAAACCTTGTCCATATTCGCATTGCAGTAATTTAAGTTGGGCTAATTGAGAGGTTGTTTCAATCCCCTCGGCAATCACATCCATATTCAACATATGAGCGAGAGTAACGATCGCTTTAACTATAGCTGAATTTTCCCCATCAGCTTGCATTTGACTGACAAAAGAGCGATCTATTTTGATCGTATCAACAGGAAAACGATGTAAATAACTTAAAGAAGAATATCCTGTGCCAAAATCATCAATACTAAATTGAATTTCCTGCTTCCGTAAGCTAAGAATAATTTCTGTGACCATTTCTAAGTTATCAATCAAGACACTCTCGGTGATTTCGAGTTTAAGAAACTTTCCTGCCAAATTAGTTGCGGCTAAAATCCTTTCAACTTCATTAATTAATTGAGGTTCGCGGAATTGCTGGGCAGAAAGATTAACGCTCATTTTAATCGGTGGATGTTCGGGATACTTTAACTGCCAACTACGAGCCGTTTTACAAGCTTCTTCAAGTAACCAGTTACCTAAAGGAATAATTAAACCAGTTTCTTCACATACAGGAATAAAATCAGCAGGACCAATTGCACCTTTGAGGGGATGATTCCAGCGAGCCAAAGCCTCAAAACCAGACAAAGTGCCTAATGCGAGGGAGGTAATGGGCTGATAGTAGACTTCAAACTCACCTCGATCTAATGCTCGGCGGAGGTCTGTTTCCAATTCTAGGCGTTGTAAAGCGCGATCGCGTAAGGAATAATCAAATACTTCATATCGTGCCTTTCCTTGCTCTTTGGCACTATACATGGTGAGGTCAGCATCCCGCAAGATATCTTCTGGCTTTTCGTATCCGTGGGACGATAATGCAATACCAATACTAGCGGTAGTAAATAACTCGTACCCTTGAATATGGAAGGGAAAAGTCAAAGTTTGATAAATACTCTCCGCAACTAATATTGCCTGAGACTTGCTGGATATATCTTCCAACAAAATCGTAAATTCATCCCCTCCGAGGCGAGCTACGGTATCTGTTGGCGCGATCGACTTTTCTAAACGACGACCAATTTCAATCAGTAATTTATCGCCAATTAAATGACCAACACTATCATTAACGACTTTAAAGCGATCTAAATCAAGGAATAATACGGCAAATAAATAGCCTCCCTGACGTTGGCTTCTTTTTAGCTGTTGTTCTAAACGATCCATGAACAAAGCTCGATTGGGTAGTCCCGTAAGAGCATCATGGAGAGCATCATGAATTAATTGCTGCTCCATATTTTTTCGCTCAGTAATATCGACAATCTGGTTGTTAAAGTGCAATGGCTTATTGTTGGCATCGCAAACCACCACTACTTTAAGTAAAGTATCAACAATCCGACCGTCTTTAGCAATAAAACGTTTCTCAATTTGAAAATTTGACTCTTCACTGTTGATTAACATTTTTTCCAAATTATGATGAGTCTCCCAGTCGTCGGGATGACTAATTTCGGCAAATGATAATTCTAGTAATTCTACTTGAGAATAGCCTAAAGCATTAGACAAGGCATAATTAACTCTGGTAAATTTCCCTTTCAAGGTGCTAATTGCCATTCCAATGGGAGCCATTTCAAAAGTGAGACGAAACTGTTCTTCACTTTTTCTCAGAGCTTCTTCTGCATCTCTCCGCTTAGTAATATCTTCGGCAATTCCCACAAAGCGGTTAACCTTGCCCATGACATCCCTGACAGGGAAAGCTCTTACCCTTACCCAGCAAATAGATTGATCGGGACGGATAATACGATACTCTTCTTCAAAATCATCTCCTGTTCTAAATTGAGTTTCAATGGTAGCGATCGCCTTAAAGGAATCTTCGGGATGAATCGCAAATAGCCAGGATTGGGGATCTTCATATAAACTTTGACAGCTACGTCCCCAAACTGTTTCGTAAGTCGGGCTAATATATAGTATTTCGTCTGTTTTAGCTGAAATTACAAAAAATACTTCTCGGACATTTTCCGCAATTTGCCGAAAGCGTTCTTCTCTCTCGGTTAACTCCAGAAATTCTGTTCTTAATCTTTGATTTTCAGCGAGAACTTCTTCTACTCGGTTTAAGAGAGAATTCTGCTGTTGTAAGATACCTGTTATTTCCTGCTCAGACATTCAAATTGGCTACAATTGCGGAAATTATCTCCCCTATAATGCCCAAAATATTGTTAGAACTAACATCTAAGTTTTAATATTAAATTCCTATTTTAAATGGTGTATCTCAACAGGATTTAGTATTAGAAGTTCATTGATCGGTTAAGATTTCCAGGCTGTCAAAGGAGGAGTTTCTCCTAAAGCTTTGCTCAGAGCATCATGAATTGAGCTATTTGTTGCCAAAATACGCCCTGAAGCTATATCCAAAGGACTACCATCATAAGCTGTTACTTTGCCGCCTGCTTCTCGCAGAATGACGATTCCTGCTGCCATATCCCAGGGTTGAATTCCTCTTTCCCAGTAACCGTCTAATCTACCGCAGGCAACCCCCGCCAGATCCATGGATGCACAGCCCAGGCGACGCACTCCCTGGGTTAAATGGGTCAAATGACAAAATTCAGCATAATTATTATCGTTGGTTTCTCGTCGATCATAGGCAAATCCAGTAATCAGAAGACTTTTACTCAATTCTTGAGTCTGAGAAACCTGAATTGGACGACGATTACAGGTGGCACCTAATCCTGTGGCAGCCTGAAATAGCTCATCACTAAAGGGATTATAGACAGCACCTACCGCAGGAATTCCGTTGATCATCAAACCAACTGAGGTTGCGGCTAAAGGTAAACCATGGGCATAATTAGTTGTGCCATCTAAAGGATCGATCGCCCAAAGATATTCACTATCAGCATTACCTAATGCCCCCGATTCTTCTGCCAATATTTGATGATCGGGCAAATGACGTTTGAGTACTTTTAAAACTTCGGCTTCGGCTAATTTGTCAGCCTCCGTCACTAAGTCTCCTGGACGACCTTTCTCTTGAATATTGGTTAGTTTGCCCCAACGCTCTTTTAATACCGCCCCCGCAGCTAGTACTGATTCGGTAGCGACATCTAAAAAAATCTGTAGTTGTTCAGCTTGAGTCATTTTTGGTTATTTGAGCGAAATTGACTAGGAGTGTAGCGCATTGCTAGCTCTGGATTCCAGATTCCGTAACCCATTAGGCGAGCATATTCTTGTGACTCCTTCAGCAGCTTACTATATTGATGGGCATATCTATCATTTGCCAGTACATATCCTTCTTTAACTAACTGCTGACTGATTAAAGTTTGCTCCTGCCAAAGATGACCCTGGAGACGGTTAAAGCGGTCGCGTTTTGGGGAGTCTGACTCAATCAGAATCGACTTTCCCTTCACCAACTCATTTAATCTTTTTTTTGCTGTTTCCCCCCAGGGAGATTGACGTAAATCAGGCGCATCTATACCTGTAATTCTAACTTTGGTAGTTTCTGCTGCTCCAGTTAAGACAACTTCAACGGTTTGACCACTAACTACCCTGGTTACTTTTCCTGCAAGTAGGTTTTTTCCCTCAGGTTGAGAGCTACAACCAAACAGCAATAAGACTAGACAAAAGACAGTAAGGAGTTTGAGCCTTTTCTTGCTTTCCCAGGAATCAGTAGACACAGGATAATTTGTTGTTATTTTTTTTATTATACTGTGGGTGCAGAAAGCCGCAGGATTCTTTGCATCAACTGGGGAAAAATACGCTGACACCAGACAGCTAAATAACTTTGCCAACCCACTAAAATCTCTCCTGAGTTTTTGTAAAGTCCTGAAACTAGGCTTTGAGCAACTTTTTCGGGAGTCATAGGCACCACCCAGCGAAATAGTTTTTGCTTCTGTGCCATATCAGTATCGGTTAATGTTGGTAGCAATGCCACCACCTTGATGTTGTGAGCGGCTAATTCACTACGTAGGGCTTGGGTGAAACCAATGATGGCAAACTTAGTTGCCGAATAAGTAGACATAGTGGGGGCGGCAACTTTTCCCATCAGACTAGAGACATTGACGATCGTACCTTCTTTTTGGCTTGCCATCCGCTTTGCCATCAGACGAGTAATCGTCATCATGCCTAAGATATTGATTGAAATTTCTTCTTCGACTTTGGGTAGCTGAGTTTCAAGAAAAGGAGCTTGGTGTGCCACTCCTGCACAATTTACTAGCAAATGAATTGGTCGATGAATACGCCAGGCATGAGCGATCGCAATATTGATTGAGGATGCTTGGGTCAGATCTAGAGATAAGGTAGTCACTTTAACTCCGATATCAGTAATTTCAGCAGCGACATCAGCTAATTTTTGGCGATCCCTAGCTACTAACAGTAAATGCTGAATACCTTGCCGTGCTAATTCTAAAGCGATCGCTCTTCCGATCCCACGAGATGCTCCTGTAATTAATGCTGTTTTTCCTTTGATATTCATGATTTTTTCCTCAATTTATTAGTTAATAACGGTGGTATTTTCGTAGAATAATTCACTCTTAAAACATGACAATTTTGAGGATTTTTTTGTTTTCTACTAATCTATTTGCTATCAAACAAAGTAATTCTAATGATGTACGGGAAATTAATTATCATGAGCAGATAACACTAAATTGACTTTGGCATGAGGACAAAAGCATTGAAATATATCTTTTGCTTTATTGTAAACATAGTCTGTTAATGATTTAGTTGTTAATTATGAGGTAAGATAGAGTTTTTATTTGAAATTATTAAAAGCCAATAAAATGCTGGCGATATTTACTTTTAACATTCATCCTTCATCAATATTTTTTGTGTACTTTTATTACTTTGCATACCCTAACAAAAAAAAGTTTGTATTGAGGTGTTTTTTAGTATCAAGGAATGCATTTGTTAAATTTTGTTGAGCAAATACTCTTATGAACCAAGCAACTTATTGGGTATAGCTTTATAGCAAATTAACTTATGAAAATATAGTTTTCTATAATCTGAACTAATAATTGTCTGACAAACTAAATTTTTTCCATCAACTGAAAGCTATAGATGGCATGACTTGTGAGCTATCAGAACCAACTCATATGAGGTCTTGAAACCTTTCCCAGCTAGAAAACTGTAGTTTTGTATTGGTGAGTTAATCTTTACCCTTTTCGCCATACTATAATCTGTAATTCTCTATTGACAACACAATAGCTTATCGCCATTTCCCAATTTTAAATCAGCATTTATAATGACTCACTCTCAAGATATAACTACCCTTGCTCGCTGGATGGCATCAGACTTTAGCAATCAGGCTCAAGCCTATGCAAATCCACCCTTTTTTGCCCATATTCGAGTCTGTATGCGTCCTTTAGTCA